>JBBRDD010000017.1:0-40284 GCA_038204235.1 Desulfobulbales bacterium | reverse complement strand
CGGCGCAATCGGATGCACCCCGAAGATTATCAACAATGCAAGTAATGGTTTTCTTCGTCAATCGGAGAGTCGGGGATTGGGGCTGTCAAAGACTTCCACATAACTCTGACAAAGAGTTTCAGCTCTGATACGGCTTGATTTGACCCTGGCCGTCTGAATATTGTGTTCAGGTATGCTGTTTTGCAGGTACCAGGCGTCTGGGTCCATGCAAAATTGCACCAGCTCCGAAAGGGCATCATCCCCATTACGGCATGATTTGACCAGTTGGGGAACAAACTGTGGCCCATAATTATTTACTGCAATTTCAGTAAGTTGTTCCTGCATATGCGCCCAGAGGTTATCCGGATCCAGCAATATGACCGGGGCCAGAGGATTCTCATGGAGTTTCATCGAGGTTATGGTGATGGACAACTCCTCCGCACTGCCATAGCCGCCGGTGTTAATAATCGGCAGGTTGCTCAGCTTCTGAAGATGGTCCTGACGGGCCAGACGTAGGCCCTCCCGATATTTAATTAACCCATCACAGGTGGTTAATGAAAGTTGATGTTCTCCCTCCAGGTCGATAGCAACACCAACACTCATTATATTATGCTCCCTGGCCAGATCATTGGCCTCCTTCATCAGGCCCGGCCCACCGCCATGGACAATACCCATTTGCGAACCGAATTTCAGAGCAAGCTTGTTGATCAGATCAATGGTCAGCTGATTATCCGCTTCTTTGGTGTGTGAACCGTAAAAGGCAAACCAGTAGCGCACAACATCGAATCGTTCACGGTCGTCAGGTTCGATAAAACAGCCGTGATAAAAAGTGTAGAGCTTGTCGGTTTCCGCATCGTACCGCAAGAACTCGCAGTCCGAGGAAACCGCATGCGTGAGCTTGATCATTTTCTTGACATAATCATCTTCAAACGAGGGGTTGTCGGTATTAATAAGAAAAGTTCTGACCCCGCTGGTTCGAAGAGCATCAATCACCTCAGAGGAAGGAAAAGTATCGGCAATAAATACCCGACTGTTAATTCCTCCGAGAACAGAAAGTTTCTCGAGAGTCTTAGTAAACTCACCATTTCCGCCAAGCAAACAGGTCTGCTTGGGTTTTCGAGCCGTGCTCTCCACTACTGCATTTTTGATGATTTCAAGTTGGGCCTGCCCTTGCGGGTCAATGGCGGATGCGATCTGAATAAAATTATTCTTATTGAGAATCATCCCCAGGGACGTTTCGTCGACAAACCGAAAGAGGTTGCTCACCTCGGCATTGGTCAACAGGTCGAAGAGCCTGTAGCCGTCTTTTACCTTGTTTTTGATAAGGGGCACGGTCAGAGGGTTTTTCGCCCGGAAAAAACGGATTATCACCCGTACCTGGTTGAGCGGCACCGGCGTCTTGCCAAAATGATACAGTTCCACCTGACGATCGCGAAAGGTGCGGAAGGGATCAAGCACTCTGGCGGGCAGGTGAACAATATCCTGGTCGGCCGGAACGGTCACTGCGTCGATAATTCCATAGATATCACCAAGAGAAATTTTAATCGCGCCGATAAAGAGTTCTCCCGGCTGCAACATCGCCTGGTCTAATTGCAGCGAGGTTCTCGAACGAATTTTCGCCAGGGCAAGACGTCCTTTTTTAATAACGTCGTTGATGCTCGATTCATTGAGTGCACCTGGTTCAAAACAATACTGGTAAGGTTCCAGGTCAGCGAGGATATAATCGCTTTGCTTGCCGGTCACCGGGTCAGTTTCCTGTTTTATCTCAAACCCGTCATAGTGGCCCAGGCTATTTTCCCGACCGACAAAAAGTCGTTTGTGCAGATAATGGCGCACATCGTGGATTCGGAGTTCAGGATCCATTATGACCAGCCGACCAATCTCGTCGCCGATTTTAAACAGCTTCACTGCATCCCCCAGCAGGGGATTAAGATTTTGCAGCTTGCCATCAAGATGCACATCAATCCCGTCTACCACCGGAACGGTTTTAGGCGACAACAGATCGGTTTTGATACCGATCTGGGCATTCCCGCTTCTGCCTGAAAAGATAAATGGTTTTTCTTCCCTAATCGCCCCCCGAATATAATCAGAGACATCGGGAAAGGAAAATCGTGCCTGCAGAATATCTGTCCCGTCAACCTTACCGGGAATATCGCTAATATACCCATCCGGGCTTATGATTTGCTCTATTTTCATGGGTTTATTGTATCACATCGTGAATGGAATATAAAATGAGCTTTTACAAAACCGACGCACATATTGCCGCGCGGACTATACTTATACAGTATCCATCCCTTTTGACCAATTGAAAGTAAAATGGAGCTGAGCTTCTCGGGCCGATATCACGAATCTAGAGTAGCCGCAGAAGACGCAGCAAGGGTGAAGCCAAGGAAACGCACGGACAAATTGACAAAAATGGCCGCTACGCTACGGCTGGCTCTCTTTGAAACAATACGGATCGAGTTCGGTGAAAATGTCCCTGCCAAAACCAAGAGCCACTGCGGGGCAACCCCCGCATGCCGGGCGTATGGCACATGAATGGCATGCCGAACTGCCCATTCTGTAACGTTCGGCAAGGCGGGTGTGATAAATTTCGGTCAAAGAATTCTTGTACATATTGCCGAGCAGAGATGGCATCTTCCGACAGGCATGGACTTCGCCGTCGGGGAGAAGGGACACAAAATTAAAGGCGGCACCACAACCAACACCGGCGCAGCCACCTAGCAGAGGCAAGCCCTGGCGATAAAGGTGCACATTGAAGAGATTATCTTTTAAGTGCATCACCGGGTTGTCGGCTGCAGCACTGATGAAGCTTTCGAGAAATTCCGGATACAGCGCCGGGTCCACCGAGGCCAGTGCTGCACCCTCACCCATCATAGCCAGTCTGTTGAATGTGAACAGGTCGGTCTTGTCCCGTAATTTTTCTGCTAGAGGAAGCACCTGGGCCATATTTTCCCTGGTGAGGGTAAGCATGACCATGCTGAAAATATGCATCTCCCGCAACAACTGCAGAAAGGCCATGGTCCTGCTGAAGTGCCCTTCCCCCCGGATATAATCATTGTGTTCCGGCAATCCCTCCAGGCTCACCTGATAAAACTCCGGCATATTGATTGCGACTATCCGATCAAGATAGGATTTATCCATCGGGTTGCCGAGTACCGCAGTGAGAAATCCACGTTCAGCCGCCTCCCGGTAAAGGGTAAAAAAATGTGGGGAAAGTAAGGGATTGCCCCCGGTAAAACTCACCTGGCCATAGACATGATGCTCCCGGCAGAACTGATAGAAATCATCCAGTATATGCAACCCCTGTTCGAGGGTCATGGCGATCCGGTCACTGCGATCATAACAATGACGGCAATGGAGATCACAATTTTGCGTTATATGCCATTGCAGGGTAAATGAAGGGGTCGAACACATTTTACCTGAAGCGATATCGTCGTCACAAAATCCCTTTGGTCGGACAATCTTTGACGGCGGCATAAGCAGCAGTCCTTTCTGTCCGGCACTGTAGACGATATTGTCGATCAGGCCGACACTGACTCGTGCTTCGTGTGCTGCCGTGTGGCTGTCAATTGCCTCGGCGATGATTTTAAGAGCCAGCAGATCATAGTTACTGGCGTTGAAGAGTCGGATGTCATCACCATTACTGCCAGGCGCAAGCAGAATATAACCTTTGCCGGAAACAGGAGTGACTGGGCGCCCTTCAAGCAAATCGACCAGTCCCAGCCAGGCAACTTCCAGGAGTTCCAGTGCCGGATGCACAATTATTTTTACGACGTTCCGGGGAGCGGCAACAGGATGGACCGACATGGTATAGGCTGCCAGTTCAATTGCCGCAAGATCAGCAAGATAGGGAGTTTGGGGGTAAATTTCCGGATGTTCTTTCAGGTAAGCAACAAGATTTGCAGCTGGAATACAGGTAAGCCTTACAGGAAGCAGCCTTGAGCTCACAGGATATATAGTTTCCAGCTCGGTATTCACAGCAACTCCGTGGGGATATAAAACAAGGCCGAGATCTTTGCCGAGTCCCGGCCTTAGGACCAATTAGAGTGCGGACCGCACTCTACTGTCAACCGCTTCAGCCACTTTTGGCGGGTTTTTTCTTCATTTCTTTCGTGGCATCCGGCATGGCTTCCTTCGCCTTTTCTTCAGTTGTCTTCTTAACTTCTTCAGCTGCTTTATCAACAGCATCTTTCTTATCAGCGCTCACGGCGCCAGCATTGTGTCCACTTCAGCCACTTGCCGCAGCTGGTTTACTTACTTCAGCGCTACCTGCGCTGGGTTTCGCCCCTCAGCCACTTCCTGCAGCATGAGCTCCCGGCAAGATTCCACCTGCACTGATCAAGCTGGCCACACCAAGACCTGCCAGTATCTTCTTCACATCTTTTTTCATAACAGTCTCCTTTTGCAGAGGTTTATGAAATTTTGATAGGAAAATCCGATCAAATAAAAGCCAGCGACAGGTTTTATATATTCACAACTGGTGAACGTTGTCAATCAGTATTGATTGTTTTCCCTTGAGTTATACTCAAGAATTAATGATCAACCGGGACAAAAAACCGGAATCGTGCAAAGAGCAATCCCGGTTTTCCGTCCCCTCTTTGGCAAAGTGGGGTTATTTTTTTGCAGAAGCTTTATTTCGGCAGCACGTGGCACCTGCTCACGCTTTCTGCTTTTCCTCTTTGACCTGTGCGGCCATAAAAGCATTGACGGCTTCGTGCAGGGTGCCCACCGCGAGATAGGCACAATGCTCTTCGGTCTCCGGAAATGTACCGATTTCTTTGAGGACATCGGCTCCGGTCATGTCGAGAACTTCGGTCAACGTCCTGCCTGTTGCCAGTTCCGCCGTAAAGGAACCGGCAATAGAACTGGAGCTGCAGCCATCGGTCATATAACTGATCTGCTTGACCCGGCCATCATCGACTACAAGGTACATCTGCATGGTGTCGCCACAGCTGCCTTTCATTCGTGCATGACTCTGTGCATTCTCCAGAACTCCGCAGAACTTGGGATTGCGCCAACGGTCAAAACCCTTTTCACCAAGGGCATTCCTGGCCTCGGAAAAAACTTCGTCCTGAATTTTATTTATCAGTGCATCAAATTCCTGATCGTCCATTATCCATTTTCCTTCAACGATGTATCGAGTGCTTGAGCATAAATGAGATATTTTGTTCTAAATAGAGGCGCTCGATGAATTTAGCCACAGACATATAGCTGATATCGAAATCTCGCAATGCTCGCTTATCTTCGAGGATTAAATTATGAGAGCAACGAATAGTTAGGATAAAATAGCCATTTATGGACGGACACTATCTACCAATGCCCTTCGGTATTGGCATTATCACTGTATGTAACGTTACCGGCGAGAAACTTTTTCACTGCCTGCTCAACAGTCCCCGTTACATCACTGACCACCTTCATCCCTGCCGCCTGGACGGTTTTAAATGCATTTGGCCCACAGTAGCCGGTCAACAACACCTCTGCGCCTTTATCCGCAACCATAGTTGCGGCCTGAATGCCTGCTCCTTTAAAAGCATTGACATTTTCGCTGTTATCAAGAGACTCGAAGTTCATTGTCTCCGTATCTACGATCAAAATATAAGGTGCCCTGCCGAACCTGGGATCCACCTCAGCGGCGAGGTTCGTTCCTTTTGCCGTAACCGCAACTAACATGTTATCTCCTTGTTCATAGTTTTCACTGTCATCTGCGTCATCCGGTTCCCATGCGTTGCATGGGAACCGGAAATCCAGGCAAATAATTTCAGTGCCCGCCACCACCGCCACAGACCTGATCGTCACCAATCATGGCCAGGGCGCCGGTAATCATATCCTCGACAACCGGACGAATTTCCCGGCGTTCCCCGTCATAAAAGACATCTATGCCGACCTGTTTAAATCCCATCAGCGGCCGCATGCCAATACCGCCGACTACCAGTTGCTGCACTTTATTTTCGGCCAGTAACTGCACAGGAACCATACATCCGCCCTGAACATGCTCTTTATTGGCCAGAATTGTGACCTCTTTGATCTGTCCGTTCTCTACATCAATCAGGGTGAACACATCACAATGTCCAAAATGTCCAGCCCGCAATCCGTCAAGACCACCCTGTCCTTCTGAAGGTACTGCTATACGTACAAGTGCCATTTTTTGCTCCTTTACTCTGTTTATTTAATTATTGATGAAAAATCCTTGATTCCCATCACATTCATGGCCGGGAATGCCATAATTTCTCCCCAGACATCCTTTATTGCCATTGCCGCCTGCGAATCCGGCGCATATTCCAATACATTTTTTCCTTCGATCATCGCTTTCGTGAATATCGGATCAAACGGAATGCGCCCCAGCAGGGTCATATTTCGTGACCGTCCATATGCCTCAATCTTTTCAGTCATCTCCGGGTTGAGGTCGTATTTATTGACGCAGAGCAGCCCCGGCACCTTAAAATGCACGGCAAGCTCAGCAACCCGCTGCATATCATGCAGACCCGATACTGTTGGTTCGACGATGATTGCCAGCGCTGCGGCGCCTCCGACAGAGGCTATCACCGGGCAACCGATACCGGGAGGGCCATCGGTGAGAATCAGATCGAATCCCCTTTCCTCCGCCAGTTGCCTTGTCTGCTGGCGTACCAGGCTGACCAGCTTGCCGGAGTTTTCTTCAGCAATCCCTAATCGGGCGTGGACCATTGGTCCAAAACGGGTATCGGAGATAAACCATTCGCCGCACTTCTGAACCGGGAAATCAATAGCATGCTCAGGACAGAAGTCAACACAGACCCCACAGCCTTCGCAACTGATCGGATCGACCACATAGTCTGCAGAGATCGCCTCAAAACGACACAGCTCGCGGCACTTGTCGCATTCGACACAGTCGTCTTTTCTGATTACCGCAAGACTGCCACCCATGAAATCGGTTTTTTTCCGCACCACCGGCGCCATCAGAAGATGCAGATCCGCCGCATCCACATCAGCGTCACAGAGCACGCTGTTCTGTGCCAGGGATGCAAACGCCGCCGTGACACTGGTTTTTCCTGTTCCACCCTTTCCACTGACAACAACTAACTCTCTTATCATTGAGGTTGCCCTCCACTCTGAACCAATTTTTCTATTCGGTGATACAGGTTGCGAAATTCGCTTTTCCACTCAGGCATAACCTCAACAATCGGCTTGCCACAGGAATATGCCTCGGCAATCTTGCGATCAAAGGGAATTTCCATAAGAATCGGCAGACCTTCTTCCTTGGCATATTCAATCACCCGATCATCACCGATATCAGCGCGATTGATGATCAACCCACTGGGAATACCTAAAATTTTCACCGCCTCCACGGCAAGTTTTAAATCATGCAGGCCAAAGGGGGTGGGCTCGGTTACCATTAATACGAAATCACTCCCCTTCATGGCGGCAATGACCGGACAGGAAGTACCGGGGGGGGCGTCGATGATTATGATCTTTGCATCATTTCGATTTTTTTGTACCTTTTTGATAAGTGGCGGCGACATCGCCTCGCCGACGCGTAAACGGCCCTGACTAAAACCAAGTTCGCCGCAGTGCCCTGACTCCATAACCCCCAACTGGCGTTTTCCTTCAGTGATAGCACCTTCCGGACACACCTCCATACAGCCACCACAACTGTGACAGAGTTCTGCAAAAACCAATACTTTTTTACCGACCACAGTCAGTGCCCTAAACCGGCAAATTTCCGCACATTTTTTACAGGCAGTACACAATGCATCATTGATGACGGGAATGACTGTGCTCACCTCTTCTGTCTCGGTTATCTCCGGATGGAGAAAAAGATGGGCGTTGGGTTCTTCTACATCACAATCTAATAATCGAGTGCCTTTGCCAAGAGACAAAGCAAGGTTGGTGGCAATCGTGGTCTTGCCTGTCCCCCCTTTTCCGCTCGCTATGCTTATAATCATTACTTTTTTCTCCTGCGGTTATTGCTGAGCCATAAGTGCGCCTATCGATTGTAGCAGCTGCAGCATTTTCGCAGCCTCCGCACTTCCCGGATGCACCGGTAACTGCATAAAAACACCGAGGCCTTCGGTTGCCTCATGAAAATCTTCTGCAGCAAGAGTACTGACCATGGCACAATTAATAAGCGGCTTCATTTTGACCAGTTGTTTGACAAAAGGCAGTGCTTCCCCGTCGGCCAATTGTTCATCCATTACGGCAACGTCCACCTGATAATTGGCAAGAGAATCCCACGCTTCCTGCCCGGAAGCAGCCCTGTTCACTCTGATTCCTTTTTCTTTTTGTAATGCAGTGGATAATCCAGCCAATCCATCAGGATCTTTGCCAACCAACAATATACTCAACATGTTTTTGGTGCCCTCCTACCTTTTTCTGCACGCCCAACGAACGTACTGTGTGGCTCTCTTACGAGGTCTCACACATTATTTTTTAATTCTTGCTGCAGCGGCCGATCGTCTCGCCACCGACAGCATCTCGCATGACCACAACCGGGCATGGCAAATTTTTTCAGGTCCTTGCCCTGGACAAAACATGCCAATATTTCTTCTACCTCTCCAGTAACAAAAGGGATAACTTCGATACCATGAAATTCGAGCAATCTGACCGGTCCCTCGCAGAGAGCCCCACAGATCAAAACTCGAACATCTAATTCCTGCAGCAGCCCGAGGCACCGGCTGAACATGGTTGCCTGGAACCGCTGTGTTTTTCTGTCAATAACCTGGTTCTCCCGGATTTCGGCAACTAACAAAGTTTGCGCCGAATCGAAAACCGGTGAAATTCGATTACCCCATACGGTAATGGCAACATTCATAGCCGATACTCCTTTTCCTTTATTACACAAAATAAAGCAAAGAGCAGGCCACTTTTAACAAAAACAACAATTTCTTATTTTTTCAGTGTATTACAGAATATAAATGGGACTAAAGCAGTGGTATTGGAGGGATGCAAGTCGCTTCAACGCGACTCCGTGCGACCATCAAGAGTCGCACCGTTGCAACTCTACTTGGATTCTTTGCGACTCGAGCGACCGTCGATTTCCGGCAGGGTGATCTGATATTTACTGAGCTTTCGAAAAAGAGTGCTTTTATGGACTCCCAGCTCTTTTGCTGCGGCAAGCCTGTTGAAATTATTATTTTTCAATGCCTTGATAATATTTTCTTTTTCACTAAGACTAACGCTCTCTTCCATGGATAGCCGATTCGCAGGTTGACTCTTGCCAGTCTGCGTCAGATACCCCGGCAAATGGGCTATCTCGATCTCCCCTTCCGAACAGAGGACAAAGCCATGTTCGATGATGTTTTCCAGCTCGCGGATATTTCCGGGATAATCATGGGCAAGAAGCAATGCCATCGCTTCTTTGCTCACATTGGACACATAGCGACCCTTGATATGGTTCATTTTTTTGATAAATCGCTCAACAAGCAGAGGAATATCCTCCTTTCGTTCGCGCAGAGGCGGTAGTTGAAAACGGATGATATTTATTCGATAAAAGAGATCTCGGCGGAATTGGCCCTTTTCAACCATCAGACTCAGGTCTCGATTGGTGGCGGCAACAATCCTGGTATCGGTTTTGATTTTTTCCACGCTGCCCAGGGGGATGAATTCCTTTTCTTCAAGTACCCGAAGCAGCCTGACCTGAAAGGCGGAGCTGGTATCGCCTATTTCATCGAGCAGAATAGTCCCTTTCCCGGCGGCCTGAAAGAGACCAGGTTTATCCTTTTCTGCATTGGTAAAGGCCCCGGCTTTATAGCCAAACAGTTCTGATTCGAGAAGAGTATCCGGGAGGGCGCCGCAGTTGATCGCGACAAAAGGTTCTTTTTTGCGCAAAGAGAGGTTATGCAAAGCAGAGGCCATCAATTCCTTGCCGGTACCGGTTTCTCCTTCGATCAGCACGGTACTGTCACTTTCCGCCACCTGCGGCAGGATATTGAATATTTTTTTCATCCCCTTGCTGCGGCTGACCATATCGCCAACTTCGAAATTGCCGACCAGTTCGCGCCGCAACTCCTCGACCAGGCTGTGATCGCGAAAGGTTTCAACCCCGCCGAGAATCTCTCCATCCTCATTTTTCAGAGGCGACGTTGAGACAGCGATGGGCACCCGTTCCTGCCGGTTATTGATGATATACGTGGAGCTTGAGACAAAGGATTTCCCTTCCTTCATGGTCCGCTTTAATGCACAGTTTCCTTCGCACATATTAGAACGGAAGACCTCCCAGCAGTAGCGGCCTATGGCCTCCTTCCTGCTGGTACCGGTAATTTCTTCTGCGGCCCTGTTGAAACTCATAATCCGCCAGTTATGATCAACGGTGAAAACGCCATCAGAAATGGATTCGAGAATTATCTCATTGGCAGCTTTTGTAATTGATGAGGAATCTTTCATCGTTCTGTTCTTTTGTTGATTGCCTGCACGACATAGGGATAAATATTATCCGTTATTATTTTATACCCCTGCGCATTTGGATGGATGCCATCACCTAGGGTCAAATTACCCTTCATCGCTACGCCTTCTAAAAAAAACGGCACAAACACTACATCAAATTCTTTCGCCAACTTTGGATAGATTGCATTGAACTTTGCCACATAGGCCGGCCCCATATTCCAGACCATTTTCATTCCAGCCAGGAGTACCACCACGTCTTTTTCCTTGAGGAGCTGGAGGATTTTGGTGATATTGTTTTCAGCCACCTGCGGATCGACACCACGAAGACCGTCATTTGCCCCCGTCTCGAGCAGAACAATATCCGGTGCCAGGGTCATTATCCATTCCATGCGACTCAGTGTACCACTGCTGGTTTCCCCGCTCACCCCGGCGTTCACGACCTGGTAATTATACCCATCTGCCTGCAGCTTTCTTTCCAGCAGCGCCGGATATCCATCACTTTCATCAAGTCCATAGCCTGCTGTAAGACTGTCCCCCACCGCCACAATTGTGTACATCGTTCCACCTGTTTCTTTTGCCTCGGGGGCTTTTTTCTGTTCTTGACTGCAGCCGGCAAAAGACCAGAATGTTATGAACATAATCACACAAAGCGTCTTTACCATATTTTAATTACCCATCAAATTTTAATGTTTCTTATGGGCTTTAGCATCAGGACTGCTCTCTTAAAAACCGTATCGGTTTCTGGCCTAGAATCGACACCGAACTGAGCAGACCCAGGGTGACAACCAGACAGACAGTCATTACCAGCATAACAAGACTCATCAGCCAGTTCGGATCATAATCGATGTCAAAGAGGAATCGGCAAAGCCCCCAGCTGCCGGTCTGAGCAACCAGAATGGCACATCCACCGCTCAGCAGGGCCAGAATGAAATTTTCAAGAAAAAAGACCAGCAGCACAAACCGTGTATCAGCACCGAGAACCTTATAATAAACAGCCTCCTTTATTCTGGCCATCCTTGTTGCCAACACTGAGCTCACCAGGATTAAAGCACCAGCCAGAATCGAAAAAGAAGCAAAAAAATTGATGATCGTGGAGAGCTTCTGTAAAATTTTCTCAAGCTCGGCGGCAGTTTCGCCGACATTGATGGTGCTAATGTTGGGGAAACGGTTGACGATGGTATTTTGCAGTTGGGCTATCTCACTCTTTTTCACCTTCAATGCACCAAAAAAGGTTTGCGGGGCAGCACGTAAATTTTCTTCCGGGAAGACAAAATAGAAGAACGGATAGAGCATGGATTTGGTACGACTACGTATAGAACTCACTTCAGCCTTCATTGGAACACCTTGGACATTAAAGATCAGCACATCGCCCATCTTCATATCACCCATCTCGGCCACCGTATCAAGAATAGAAACCGGAATCAGGCCACCCTTCTCCCTCACTTTGCCAAAAAGAGAATCTCCCTTGATCAAGACCTCATCACTAAGCAATTTGGGACGATAGGTTAGATTGAATTCACGGGCAAGACTGTCACCTCGTTTTTTTATCTCATTTTCCCGGTGAATCTTTTCACCATTGATAGACGTGAGACGAGCGCGGATAATAGGAAAAAGCTCCACATCCAGGCCGACGAGCTCCTGAAAGTCTGCCTGCTGGTTCTTCTGAATATCCAGACAGAAAAGATTCGGTGCATCAGCAGGATAGGACGCGATATAGGTAGCATGGAGATTGTACTCCATCAGGTAAATTGTCAGCAACACCGAGAGAGCCGAGGCCAGGGTCACGACTATCGACCGGGTGGCATTGCCTGGTCGCAGCAGACTTCTCACCGCCTGCCGGAGTGGCAGGGACGCAATCTTCAACCGGGAAAGCAACAGCAAGAGTATGCCGATCAATACCGAGATTACCGCAATGAGGGCCAATACACCGCCGATGAAGTATAAGCCGATACGCAGATCATTGAGTTGCCGGACGACAAGTCCGGCTAGCAGGATGATCCCACAGCCAATGAGCACATAAGAACCCCTATTTTGCCGCCCGTTATCGTTTTCTTTTCTGAACACGGCCGCCGGTTTTACATTCTTTATCCTGCTAAGCGGCAGATAGGTAAAAAAAGTCACCACCACCAGGCCGAGTCCGATTCCTTCCAGCACGTCAAAAAGCGAGCCGCCAAGAACGATATTATCCGGCAGCAGCCCGGCAAAGAGGGTGGTAAAATTCTTTTCGAGCAGCAGCCCCGACATAATGCCTATGGCGCATCCGATGGCGCTCAGGATAAACACTATCACCAGATAGTGGCGCAGCAAAAACGATCCGGTAGCCCCCAGAGAACGGAGGATGGCAAAGCTCTTTTCCTTTCGGCGGAGGAGCGCGGCAAGGGAACTCTGCATACCGATCCCGGCGAGCAGCAGGGTAAAAACGGAAACAAGAGAGAGAAAGAACAGCAGGTTGTCAAAGAACCGCTTAACCCGGGAACTCGCCGTCGCATAGGTGGCGACACGTTCCTGCCCGGTAATTGCCCTGGCCTGCAACCCGGCGGCGATGGTATCAATCTGACGGGCATCGGCGATTTTCAAAAGGGCTTCATACTGTACCCTGCTGCCCTTTTGAACTAAATCCATCTGGGCAAGATCGGCAGCAGAAACCAGAATTCTTGGGCCAAAATTGAAAAAATCGACCGGCCGTAACGATTCTCGACCAATCACATCGACAATCTCTAAAACACTATCCCCCAGCAGCAGCTTGTCGCCCAGAGCAAGTCCGAGGCGTTCAAGCAGTTCCGGGGCAACAACGACCTTGCCCGGCTGCAGAACTCCCGAAAAATCCCGGCCGGAGAGCAACTCAACCATCCCATATAAAGGATACCCCTTTTCTACCGCCTTAATATTACTAAACAGTGAATTCTGCCCATCTGCTCTTCTGGCAACAGAATAAAACTCCCAGGTTCGAGCAACCTGGATCCCATTTTTTCCGGCCAGCACGGCAATTTCCTGCTGCAAAGCAGGCGAAAATTCATAATGCGAATGAACTATGATATCGCCGCCATGCAAGCCCCGTGCATCACTGGCAATGGATTGCTGGACATCGCTGCGGAAACTGTTAATGGCGACAATGCTCACCAGAGATAACGCCACACAGAGAATAAAAACAATCGCCTGACTTTTGCTATGCAAAATCTCCCGCATCAAAAACCGAATATTCATCACGTCTTTCACCCCTCTTGAATCCTGCCGTCATGGAGGCGGACGATCCTATCGGCGCGACTGGCCAGAGATTGGCTATGGGTGGCAATAACCAGGGTTATCTTCCTCTCTTTATGCAAATCGACCAGTAATTTGATAATACCTTCACTGTTCTCGGAATCAAGATTACCTGTCGGTTCATCGGCAAAGACAATTTCCGGATCATTGATCAGAGCACGACAGATGGCAATCCGCTGCTGCTCGCCCCCCGAGAGTTGCTCCGGGAAATTATTCCCCCGATCATGCAATCCAAGCTGATCAAGAAGCGACTGTGCTTTATTCCGGGCCTCGGGATCTTTTTTCAGCTCAGCCGGAAACATGACATTTTCAATTGCGTTAAGGGAGGGGATCAGATGAAAGGCCTGAAATACAAAACCCGTCAACGTGTTGCGTACTGGTGCCAGTTGATCCTCGGTCAAATCGGTAATATCTCTATCCGCCATTCTTATTCTACCGCTGCTCGGCCTGTCGAGCCCGGAGAGCAGACTCAGCAAGGTTGTCTTACCGCTGCCGCTGCTGCCTGCAATAACCACAAACTCACCCCTGTTAATAGTGAGTGAGACATCTCTCAGCACCATTATTTTCTGGTCGCCGAGATAATAATATTTAGAGAGCTTTTCAGCCTGAAGAAGAATATTTGACATGATTACCCTGAAATTATTGGGTCCTGTAGAAGGAGAATTGCGTTGCTTCCTAACTATGATAACCATTCATCATGAAAATTGTAAACGTTCACCGGACCACCTTAAAAGACAGCAGAACCCGGAGGTGTAACCGTTAATCCAGTGCTCCAGGCTCATTGAAGCAGGCTCCTGAGCTATAATTGGTTATGTGAAGGAGCCTGATCGAACGAAGAGGGGGTGCTGGTGAACGGTTACAGAAAATTCAAGCAGGACCTGTCCCACTGTAGTTATTGCTGGAATTAACAACAGGTAAGCACTCTCATTCCTGAAGTCAGGCAGATTTGTTTTTTTAGTGAAATTCTACAGATTACACAGAACAAGTTTTAGATAAAATTTCAGGCGTATTGAAGAGTACTCTGAGGCGGGAGCGAAACTGAAAGGCTTACTCAAGTGAGAAAGCCTTTCTTTATTATTATATTTTATTGATCAATAAGAAAGGTATCGAGAGTTTCACCGGCATCAATACGGGCCTTAAAAAGGTTAGGCATACGTCCTTGTCCAGTCCAGGTAATGTGTTCTCCCGCTTCATTCCAGATTTCATACTTCGGTTGACGTGGCATGCGTTTGCTCTGTTTTTCAGAGGAAGAGCCTTCTTGCAAATCAAGCGGATCGATACCGTCGGCAGCAAGTAGTTCTCTGTATTTACGAATTTTTTCAACCCTCTCTGCATTCTCAATTTTTGCAGCTGCTTCCTCGGCTATTCTGTCATCAATGATTTTTTGAAGTTTTATTTTTATTTCTTCCAATTGTTCTACACCTAATTCTTTTATAGCACTTTTAAAACGACGAGCATGGGTAATTATTCTCAAAAAGTCATTCATTCCTGATCCTCTTAATTTGAATGTGTTGGTATTGCATACTTCGTAAATCAAGTATAGTTAGCAAATGATAATAATGCATAGTTAGTTTATCAAGGTCTCTTTAGAAAAATCAAATGCCTTTTCTCTTTCCATTCAAACGAACTATGTATCCTTGCAAATAGCTCTACCCTAACTTTTTTAAATGCTCATTTTTAAAACAGCAAGATTTTAGCATATTATTATAACGCATTATCAAAAATCACATTCGTCCTGAAAGATACAAATTCTATTTTATTATCGGCCTTTACACATAACAGCGGTATAATCGCAGGATATCTTTAGTACCCTATAGTTCTGGGCAGACGTACAAAAACCTAAGCTGCTCAGCGATGCTCAAGCATACAATACCAAATGAGCAATAAATCCCTGCTAATCTGATCGCATTATCGGGGATATCGGGAGCAGGCAATGGACCGGTCAACAATTAGCGAGTAAAGGAGTATTGATGCATTCAGTCTGTATCTTTCTTGGATCGAACAGTGGCAATCACCCGGCGTATATGGCGGCAGCCCGCGAGATGGGGCATGAACTTGCAGTACGCGGCCTGACCTGTATTTATGGCGGCTCCCGTACCGGTCTTATGAACCAGCTGGCCGACAGCGCTTTAGCTGCCGGTGGAAAAGTTATTGGCGTGACGGTGCAGGCATTAAAAGACAAGGAAAACTTTCATCAATGCCTGACGGAACTGCATGTGTTACCCACCATGCATGAGAGAAAAAATCTAATGATGCAACTTGCCGATGGTTTTGTCGCATTACCCGGGGGCATTGGAACCTTTGAGGAATTTCTTGAAGCATACACTCTCGGCCAGATGGGATTTCATACAAAACCTTGCGGCTTACTCAACGTCAATCGATTTTATGCGCCGCTTCAAATGATGCTTGAAACTGCCGAGAAGGAAGGGTTTTTGAAAAAACCATACCAACAATCAATACTGTGTGCAGAAAGTCCCGTTGAAATACTCGATCTCCTGCAACAGGCAGCAGAAAAGAGGTCGCCAGTATGAAAAGTAACCATCACCGCCCAGCCCCCTGGTCTCGGACTCAATCAGGCAATCGTTCCCCCCTCTCCGCAGGCCTGTATATTCTTATTCTATCAATACTGCTGGCCTCTCCACTCTATGGCGGACAAGATACCACCCGAATAATCATAGACACCAAAGCCCTGACATTGAAAGTGATGCAAAATAATCAGGAAAGACTGAGCTTTTCAAATATCGCCATCGGTCGTTATGGAACAACTGCTGACAAGCGAAGTGGGGATCACAAAACACCTCTCGGGCATTTCGCCATTGCCTGGATAACTGAAAAAACATCTTTTCACCGTTTTTTAGGTCTTCTCTATCCAGGCAAGGAATATGCGGAGAGTGCCTTCCAGACCGGGCTGCTGGACCAAAAGACCTGGAACAGAATACGTCAGGCATATGCCTCAGGCCGTCTTCCACCCCAGAATACCATTCTTGGCGGCAGTCTGGGGATACATGGTATCGGCAAAGGTGACAAAAAGATCCACGAACAGTTCAACTGGACGAATGGCTGTATTGCACTGACCGATGATCAGATTGACCGTCTTACAGCCTGGGTCAAGATCGGAACACCTGTTGAAATACGCTGATCCAGCTTTTTTTTTGAAAACGAAAAAAAGCATAGCCCAACCAATAATCTCGTCTTATTGTTAGTGAAATCATGAAACGATAACCGGAATTTTCCGGCAATAACGACCCATAAAGCTTTTACAAGGAGGATTTATCATGAAACACACTGTGAAGATTTTGGCTCTGTTAATCGCAATCGGCCTTTCAGGATGTGCATCAACCAAGGATCTGCAGATGACGAGGTCTGAAGTTGAGAAGTCAAACACAACAGCGGAAATGGCGCTGCAGACGGCGAACGAAGCGAAAGCGATTGCTAATGATGCCAAAGCCATAGCAGAAGAAGCCAAAGCCACATCTGCCACCACGGAAAGCAAACTAGACAAGATGTTTAAAAAGGCAATGTACAAGTAATTTCCCTGATGTTTTTAGAAGCGCCCCGCCATTTTTAGGCGGGGCCTCATCTCCACGCTGTTCAAAACTGATAGCCATCTGCAACAAAAGTTGTTATGGGCACCGGAATGCCGTTCTTTTCCTGCAGTGCTTTTTTTATCGTTTTTATATCCAGTATTGCATCCTTGTTTTCAATTGCACTGAAGATCATTTCATAGGCTTTGCAGATCATGTCCTGATTTTTATCCAGGTCTTCATCCAGTATAGGATGAACCTCAAGAAAAAGGGTTTTATTCTGCCAGCCGAGTTTGATCGGCTGATTCACAATCTGCACCTTCGTCTGCACTGGCACAAGGGGAAAAAGTTCCTCGATATTCTCGGGATACATCCGCACACACCCATGGGTTACCCGCATACCCACGCCAAAAGGCTTATTGGTGCTGTGAATCAGGTATCCAGGAATGCTGAGGCGCATGGCATAGCGGCCAAGAGGGTTAGCAGGACCAGGTGGGACTACATCCGGCAATGGCGCCCCTTTCTCGATGGCCTCTAATTTCAGAGATTGCGGCGGATACCAGGATGGATCCCGGTCCTTTTTTACAATTCTTGCCAGCCCTATAGGGGTATTCCAGTCCATGCGACCGATACTCACCGGATAGGTTGCCACCATCGGCTTTTTCTCCGGATCGCTGGTGTAGAAGTAATAGAGTCGCATCTCGGGGACATTCAGCACCAATCCATTGCGTTCAGCGCGGGGAAGGATAACCCGAACAGGCAGTACAACTTCTGCACCCTCTCCTGGCAGCCAACGATCAACATTCGGATTGGCCAGCAGGATCTCATCCTGTCCCACATCGTAGCGACGGGCAACATCAAGCAAGGTATCCTCAGCGCGGGCCTGAACTTTTTGTACCTCTCCAATAAGGTCAACATCTGCCGGCGGCATTGGATATGTCGTCGCCCACAGGGAGGATTCGTTGACTAAAAGAATAGTCAGCAGTACACCAAACATTTTGTAATAACACATGGCTCGCAACGATAAACGCATACAGTTCTCAGATTACAAAAGCTTTTATGCTTTTGAGTGAATGATTACATGCAAACAACATTATTGTCCCAACACAAAAGAAATAAAGAATAACAAACCCAGTCACTTCCTGTTCAAATCATCAATAATCTGCCAAAGATCGATGCACCTCCGGCGATTTTGTACCTCGTAGACATTTCCCTTTTTTACTGCTTTTGTCAAACAGTGAGAGCTTTTATTAAATAAATGTATACACTGTTAAGGTTATGTATAATTCATTTTCCTCGGGAGGTACCAATGAAAGCGAATTTATATGCAGGTGAAAATGTACGACACAAGGCAAAAGCTGACTGGGGTATTGGTAAAATTATTGCAGTAGATACCTGCGGCACGATTAAAGTTATTTTTGAAGGTAAAAAACAAGTATCCATAGCCCAGGGCGCTAAACACCTTGTAAAGGTGTCTCCCCCCGCTTAAAAGCACGAGACTTTTTTCAATACGCCGTGAAGGCGGCTCTTTTCTGCACTCGGTCGTCGGGTAGAGCTTCCTTCACGAAACAAACCAAAAGAGAAACATATTTTACATTAACAATGGCAGGTGTCTGTCTGTTCTATCGACACAGTGCTTGCAAACTACCTATTCCAAATGCAAAGATATAGGTATCAACACGAAATTAAAGGTGATTTTTTGCAAACAGTAGTTAAAAAATGGTTCCGTGACAAGGACTCCGGGATTCTCGACAACGGCAGTGGTCCAGATATAATAGTCCATAAAGCTGACCTGGTTAACTGTCAGTTCTTAAAAGTTGGCGCCATCGTCGAATTTGAGTGCCACTCAGGCAATCAGAAAATAATTGCTAAAAAGGTCAGGCTGGCACAGCAAAACAAAGGAACCAAACAAAAAAATGAGCAACGAAAACCCAAGGAGTTTCGATATGGGGTAATGACCTGACCCCGGCAAACGAGAAGAGCGCCGGAAAAAACCCGCCAGGTTCCCCCCTAGAAAGATAAAAGATAAGTCTAAAGTTTGTTCAGGGAACTGTCGCCCCGTGAAAAATTCGGCGCAACAGGCTACGTACAGGGAGATTTGGACCAATCTCGACTTGGAACAGCAACTCCCTGCGTAAGGCAGGAGGAGCAGCTATCTAGAATAAATCGTTTTCCAATACCAGTGCAGAGAGGGTTATCATGCCCACCAGCTCCCCTTTGTCTTCCACAGGTGCACGACGCATATTGGCTCGATACAGCAACCGGGCCACATATCTGACATCCATGTCTGCTGGAACAGACAGAATTGGCTTGGTCATGATTTCATAAACATTTACCTCCTCAGCCTTCTTTGCCGGAATCAGAACGCCAGCGATAAGATCCTGTACGGCCACAAGTCCCCAGGCGTCGTTCTCGTGACGCTTGGAGACCAGCAGTGACAGTACATTTTCTTCCTTCATCTTCTGGGCGGCTTCTTTAGCCGTGGCCATGCCATCAATGGAAATAATCCTGGTGCTCATTACATCCCTGGCTCTAACAATTTTGTTTTGCACTGCAGTCATCCCCCTACTCCTTTCTATGCTGTTAGTCAGATACGGCAAAATATGTCGTTATTACATTATAATTTCTAAAAATACTGATCCCGAACTTCCTGTTTGAAGCGCTCAACCTGACTTTCCAGACCGACAACATTTTCGACGTTTATCATGAAAGCGATACCAGTTCCCGGCTGATCAAATTTTCCGGCTTTGGCTATTGCCTCAAGTACGACAGGAGCAATATGCTCTTCCAGCAGAAACATGATGATATCAGTTTGTGCCTCAAGTGACAGCCCAAAGAAAGTCTTGGCCTCTCTGATACCTGTACCCCGAGCTGGAATAATAGTTGCGCCGGTGGCCCCCGAGCTTTTTGCAGCATCAACTACTTTATCGGTAATATCGGCTTTTACGGAAGCCAGGATGACTTTGAATTTCATATTATTCTCCTCTCTGCTTTTTCATTGGCCGCGTAGCCGCCCAGTGAGCATATTGCGCATATCCAAGAACTGTGATAATCGGAAACAGGCTGGCAAAAGCAATCAGCCCGAAACCATCTATAGCTGGATTCCGGCCCGGAACTGCAGCGGAAAGACCAAGACCGAGAGCTGCGACTATTGGCACTGTCACGGTGGAAGTAGTTACACCGCCGGAGTCATAGGCCAGAGCCGTAAGTACTTTGGGGGCGAAGATGGTCTGGATAATCACGATTACATAACCTACCATGATATAAATATACAGGGGGGTACCGGTGACGATCCGAAAAGTGCCAAGACTTATTCCGATGGAAACGCCGATGGCGACGGTGATTCTCAATCCCCAGTCGTTAATAGTACCTCCGGATACCTCTTTGGCCTTATAGGCAACGGCGATGAGGGACGGTTCGGCAATAGTTGTGGCAAAGCCAATCATCGCTGCGAAGAGGTAAACCCATCCGTAATTCGTCCAATCCAGGAGATCAACGGTCTCCTGGCTCCCTTGAAGAAAGACAGGGTCAGACAGTTGCGCCGCCATGATTTTACCGAGAGGAAAGAGCGCTTTTTCGAGCCCAAGAAGAAAAAGCGTGAGCCCCAGCAGCACATAAATTGCCCCAACCATAATACGTTTGAAATTTGGAATTGGCTGGCGCACAATGAGCAATTGAAAAAGACCGAATAACAGCACAATCGGTATGACATCCCGGCATGTGAGGAGCAATGTTGTTGCGAAAGCAGTAATTAAATCCATAACATTATCCCCCTATTAAAAAACAACAAGGCCATATCCCATGACGAATATCATTGGCAGGAGCGAAGCAAAGGCAATCAGCCCGAACCCGTCGATAAGGGGATTACGGCCTCTGATAATCGTGGCAAGGCCTACTCCCAGAGCCGTAACAAGTGGCACAGTTATAGTCGAAGTTGTAACTCCGCCAGCATCGTAAGCAATACCGATTATCTCCTCTGGAGCGACAATGGTGATCAACATGACAGCAACATACCCGCTAATTATAAGCAAAGGCAGAGACCAGTTCTTGAGTATGCGGAGAACCCCCAGAAGGATCGCAAATCCCACTGACGATGCAACTGTAAGCCTGAGACCGAGGGCATAGGACGCAGCAATTTTCGGGTCATTAGCCAACAGTCCCCCCTGGATGGCAATGTCCGCTGCCTCAGCAGAAATGGCAATAAGTGCGGGTTCGGCTATGGTAGTTGAAAAACCAAGGGCAAATGAAAATGTCATCAGCCAAAAGAGGCTCCCTTTGCGGGTGAGGGCTTCGGCCATATTTTCACCCAAAGGAAAGAGGGCCATTTGCAATCCCTGAATAAACATGCTCAGACCGACAATAACAAGACCGGTGCCAATAATGATATCCGGAAGGTTGGGTAACGGGCGACGGATGACTACCAGCTGAAAAAAAGCGATTACCAGGGCAATGGGCAACAGGTCGGCGCTGGATTGGCGCAGCTTTTCAAAAACAAATGAAACAATTCTAGGGAGCAGATATCGCAATTGTTTATTCATGGAGTTAGAAAAAAATACGCAACCAAGGGTGGTCCGAAAAATAAACTCTTGCCCGTGCCAAGTGAGGTCTAAACAGGACGGAACTTATCTTGTTTTAATATTGGTCACAATACTTATTTCCGGAATACCATTCCGACAGGGTCAAACGGCGCGCGCTTCGGGGCAATTCTCGCGAACCCTTATTTCTCGCGCAGGCCTGCTGACATCTCCTTATTCCATGCGACCCCTGATTGAAATAAATGCCTTCTCATTATAGCCAGTATCCCAAACGGGCTCGACTCTCTTTGCCCTACTTGTTGTCATAAATAACACCGAATTTTTCTTCTAGTTCTGACAATTCCCGTAAATGTTTTCTTTGCACTAAACTCACAATCTTCTCTATCAAGGATTTTGTTACCGGTTTAGTAAAATCAAATTCTACCCCGAAACAATGCTGAAGCCCCCTCAGGTTCCTGAGTCTAGTGACATGAATTACAGATGCTTCGACTAAGACAGGACCCTCCTTCGGAATTTGTAAATCGCACAGCACCTTTTCGCCAACTTTTAAATTCGTATGCCTCCCCATGGGGTCCAGGAGGGACATACCTTTGAGGCTTATATTTAAAGGAGAAGTCAGTATTGGCTTTTGCCTTGGTCTTTCTACTGTGACTTGGAATTCCATACCTCTTGGGACCTTTGCTCTGAATTCTCTGGAGCCGGGTGTTTTTTTCCGAACAAAAGGAAAAGTAAGTTTAAGAACAGGCATATCGCCAAGAAGTGTTCGATTCTCAAAAAAACATCCTAGTTCAAAGGCGTTACCATAGGACATAACTCTTAACAAAACCCGCATCTTCGAGTTTGTAAATGAGGTTATCAAGTAATTCCCCATGCTTGGTTCAAGAGGTGTTATTATCAAGCTATCGTGAGTATCAAGATAAGAACCTTTTTCATATTCAAGCTCTTTTAAGTTCTGATCAGTCTCACTATCTGCTCTTGTAATATCATAGGGATTATCGAGAATCCGACAAAAAAAGACTTCTTCCAAGCCTTGTAATTTTACCTCGACAATACCTTCATCCAACAAAGCACCTTTCAAGGTATTAGAAATGGACTCTTTGTGTGTATCGAGCTCATCACTTTTTATAAATTGTTCAAAATTTTCAACTGTATAGTTGCTATGAGGAAAAAAATTTTTGATTTGGGTAAGAATTTTACTCTGATCCATTTTGTTCAGCTAACATTGGGTTTGATTTTAATAGAAATGTTTCGATAAGATGGTATCATACACCAAAACCCAAAAGCAAATATAGGCAGTGAGTATTTCACGTTTTTCTTTCGTAGGTGCGGCCTGGCGCCATTTTACAAGACACTCAGTTAAAGCGTTTATCAAGAAATCTATACCAATGGATGACTCCAGATTTTTTCGGAGATGCTCCGGGAAAATCTCTCATGCACTAGCCAGATAAGATTATTGTTCGTTATAAGTTCATTGTTTTTCTTAACTCTTTATAATTTGAGATCATTTCCGGACGACGATATTTTTTATATTTACGAAAATATTTGAAATCTTCTAAAATATCTTTGTGATTAGTTGACAACGATTCGTTTCTTATCAATAATTCTTCAATTTGTTCCGGGGATGGACGATTTGAATGTGCTCTGGAAAGCATATCTCTTCTTTTTTGTAGTTCTTCTCGTGGCCATTTAATAGGAATATGACTTTCCAGTAACAAATATACGTAATCAATTTCTATGAATCTATTGTATTCTTCAAGCACATCTTCTCTATCTTGCTTTGACAAGTTCAGATTATATAACAACCTTAGAAAAGACTCTTTCAGAGCCTCCTGCTCTTCTTCTGGATAACCTTCTAAACGTCCACTTCTCTTTATCAAAGAAAGGGCCGTTCTTGAAATTAACTTAGCGAGGTTTTGCATTTCGACAATTGTTACTTCAGCTTTTTGAATCAATTCTTCATTCGCCAAACCTTCTTTTGATACCTTGTCTTTTATAATGTGCTTTAGGTTTGCTACGAAAAGGAAAACCATAGATGCAATAAAGTATAAGATGGCCAAAACAATACGATCATTGAATCCGGCAAAAAAAGATATCCCGATCGATGACATCCATCCTATGTTGTAGATAATATTCATATTTTTCATTACTATAGTCGGTTCCAGATGAAATCGTATAGTTTCACCAGCTGGGAAGTTATTCGGAAGTGGGTTGACCGATCATCATCATGATCAACATAAAGTGGCTTCTAAGCAATAAAAAAAGCACTTTGTGAAGAAATCGCCTTCCAGAACGGAAGTGTTCAAATTTCTCACGGCCAAGATCTACGCCGGCATAAGTGGTCCCGGCTTGCCCCCTGCAGAAAGCCGCTTTTGTTTATATCCCTTGATCATCTGCCGGGTAAGAACTTTTGGTTAAGAGTTCATTTTTTCATTTTGAAAACAGATCGTTGATCTGGCCAGACCTCATTCATCCATAGATCAAAGACTACTTGGAGTACAGGTACGTTAGAATGAGTTTGTTCGCAAAATGGTCGCCGACCATCTTGTCGATGGCGTCATTCAGTTCCGGCAGGATTGATGCTTTATCCTTGTTTACTCTAAGAGCCAAATGAGAATTCCCGACGAATCTATACGCAATGTCGAATTCATCGGGATCAAAATCGAGTTTCTTTATCGTGTAATGCGCAACGAGGCGATCCAGGATGATCGCATCCAAACGTCCTATCTTGAGCATTTGCACGAGAGATTCGTGGGATCCGGCATCACTACGAATTATTTTGTTTGCTTTGAATCCGTCGGAAAATCCGTCCGGGTAAAAATAGCCAAGGATGCATCCGATATTCTTTCCAGCAAAATCATTGGAAGATTTGGCGGCAAAAACTTTGTTTTTCATCATCAGGACTATATTAACCGATTCCATCACAGGAACCGTATAGACGGATATATCTCTGTCATCGACCCGCCATGCGGGATTCACGAAGGATTCGATGTCGATTGTTTTATCACGAAAATATTGCAATACCCTCTTCTGAGGGATATCTACAACCTGGAAATGTATTCCAGATCTCTTCTTGATTTCTTTGAAATAATCGACAAAAAGCCCTTTTTGTTGCGTCCCCTCACAATAGAAATAGGGAGGCCATTCGGACATGCCTACCTTGACGGTCTGCGCTGCAAGGGTTGTTGCTGCAAAAAACACGAATAACACCAGCAATTGAATACTTAAAAGCATCCCTTTCATGAAACCTCCGAAAATTGACTGTCTGATTTTCGACAGGATCAATGTGAAAATCACTGGTTTATCAGGTGCATTTCATTATTGCTATTCGATATTGTGTCTCCTGTTTTATTTAATAATGATATCGTACACATTTAGAAGCGTCATCGCTTCAGGCAAAGAAAAGATTGTTTTACGCAACCTATTTCCATCTGGGTGGATTGCGTAATTCGATGCATTAGACAAATCGGTATATTCTAAATTGGTATTGATAAATCGTGCACCAGTAAAGTCTGAAAATCTGCAATTTGCTTTTGATAAATTTGTTTCCGTAAAATCGACCTCTTTTAGCTGACAGTTAGACAATTCTGCGTTTTTCAAATTAACTCCAATGAAGCTGGAATAATTCAAAAAACAATTCCTAAAGTTTACATCAAACGGGATGCCTGCATCAGGCCATTGAATACCCATCAGTTTTGATTCATTAAAAAGTACTTCATTAAAAACAGTGTGCTTTATGGAAAGTGAGCTCAAATCACAATTTTGAAAGGTACAATTTTCAAATCTACAATCAAAGAAAATAGCTTTGAAAAATCTGCAGCTTAGAAATGTACAACCAGAGAATTCAGCCTCAGAAATCTGTGCATTTTCTGGCAAAATAATTTCAGAAAAGATGTGATCTTCATACATCATCCCATTGCTAAAATGGATTAGTGATGACTTTGACACATCATTTTCATTGTTCTGTAAGTTTGCTTTCATCTTCACATCATATTTTTGTCTTCGTGATTTTCTAATGAAATAATTACAAGGCGTGGCTTAACTACGTGCCCTTCAGTGGGGCAACATCACTCATATTTTCCTCCAGTCATTTTAATAACAGTGGAGTAACTGGGTGCCCATCTTTTTAGGGCAGTATCAATTATCGGTGTGTCGGTAAATGAGATCCGGCTCGAACCGGCCAAAAGGAAGGAAAACAAGAAAAGTCTCGTCTCCTGTCGCAGTTAGGGCGTAATAGCTGGGGAGCTAGATCAACCTAACCGGAGGCGAGCATTTTTTGCAATTAAAATCCAACGACAACTACTGCACCGCATATATGCAAACGTTATTTTCTGCAAAAGGAGAAGTTGTGATACATCGCGAAATAATACGACCCAGATCCCGGGAGGTACCCAATAAACCTCAAAACGAAAAAAGGATTTACGGCAAAAGCCATAAGTCCTTTTTTTATTGGTACGCCAGGCAGGATTCGAACCTGCGACCTACGGATTAGAAGTTAGCCAGTGACGTTTTGCATTATCTTATATATCAGTTAGTTGAATGTATTTTTCCATCTGTCCATGTGGACAGTAGCTAAATTATGCAATTTGTTTAACCGAATTATCTTTTTTTAGCCTTTTTATATACTATATTTTTGTCTCTTTTTCCAATAGCAATGACGAGTACGAAAAGCTCATTATCAATGACTTCGTAGACGAGTCGATACCCACTTGTTCTGAGCTTTATTTTGTAATGATTTTCAAAACCAGAGAGTTTTGGCGCAGGGATATGTGGTGACTCCAAACGCTCTGAAAGCTTCTTTTTGAACTGTGTTTGCAATGAGTTGTCTAGTTTGTTCCATTCTTTTAAGGCTGAAGGAAGAAATTTGAGCTTATAGGTCATCAAGGCTCACTTCTATTGCGGAACTTTTCTCATGCTGACGCTCTTTTACGATTAACCCAAGCTGGTAATCTTCTAAATTTTCAAGCATTAACTCATATGTTTCAGCCGGGATCAGGTACGCTGTTGGCTTATTATGGTTAAGTATAGCTATCGGTTCCCCCTCTGATTGCTCAATGAGCGCTGAGGGATTTTTCTTTAGCTCTGAAATGCTTGCTGAACATCTTGCTAAAACAGATTCCATTTTTATATCCTCACTTTTAAGCTTTTATTATAGTCTTATAATAGGTCTTAAAAGCGGTCTCCGCAATGAGTTTGTTTTCCAAACTCATATGATCTCTTATTGGCTGCACTACAGGAACAAGACAATTACTCCGAATCATATCTTTCCTGCATGATCTTATCGTTCAATTTCCGCCCCTGGGACCGTAAATACTCACCAGCCATGTGCTGGTATATTCCGGTAGTGTTGGGTGAGCTGTGCCCCATTATCGATTGCAGGGCAGACAGGTCATAACCGGCAACCGTCGCTGCCGTTCCGAACGAATGACGCAACAGGTGGTGATAGACATGCTTATCCAGTCCCGCTTTACCGACTAACTAATTACAATCTCTCGAGTTGTTCCTAGTAAGAGCTAATACTCTCGTGGCACACTGTTTCCAAATAATGTTGTCAACATGGCATGAAAATCAATTTTGATGAAGCTTGATTTGGCGATCTTCATTCATTGATGCTCAATACATATCTTCTATCTTTCCTTCAGTACAAGCCTGATCTTTGTTGCAAGGGCATCTTTTGAGAAGGGTTTCTGGATAAAATGAACCCCCTCTTCGAGGATGCCTTGCTGAGCGATGATATCAGACGTATATCCAGACATGTAAAGGCATTTGAGATGCGGATGAAGAGATAATATATTCTTAGCCAAGTCCCGACCATTCATCTCGGGCATGACAATATCGGTTACAAGTAATTGGATTTCTCCATCAAATTCGCCAGCGAGGAGAAGGGCTTCACGCGGAGTACTTTTGGATAAAACGTTGTATCCAAGATATTGAAGCATTCTAGCTGTCATTTTAAGGATTGTCGGTTCATCCTCTACCAGAAGAATCGTTTCATTACAGCCAACACCAGGTTGCATGACTATTCCTGATGATGCACCACCCACTAGAGTCGCATGCTTTGGCAGGTAGATTGTAAAGGTGGTTCCCAGTCCAGTTTCACTATATACATTCATGAACCCCTTATTCTGCTTAACGGCGCCGTACACAGTGGCTAGACCAAGTCCGGTTCCTTTGCCAACTCCTTTAGTTGTGAAGAACGGTTCAAAAATATGAGCTAGTGTTTCTTCGCTCATGCCACAGCCGTTGTCACTTATGGATATACGTACATAGTCTCCGGTCACAAAGTCAGCATGGGTATCACAGTACTCTTGGTCGAAAGTGTTGTTTCCCGTCTCGATAGTCAGCTTACCGACACCTGAAATAGCGTCCCTGGCATTGAGACATAGATTGGCCATGATCTGATCAATCTGCGACGGGTCCACCTTGACAGGCCAAAGTTTTGCCCCCGGTGACCAAATGAGATCAATGTCTTCACCTATAAGTCGGCGTAGCATCTTGAGCATCCCTTCGACCGTTTTATTTAGGTCGAGAAGCTGTGGTGCGACGGTTTGTTTGCGGGCAAATGCTAGCAGTTGTCGGGTAATATCGGCTGAACGATTAGCGGCCTTGCTGATTTCTTCCAGATCGGCAAACAGCGGTAGGGTCCTGTCGACCTGTTCCATTGCCATCTCCGCATGGCCGAGGATCACGCTCAGCATGTTATTGAAGTCATGTGCCACCCCGCCTGCCAGCTGGCCAATTGCTTCCATTTTCTGAGCCTGCCGAAGCTGAGCTTCAAGGGTAATTTTCTCTTCTTCGGCAAGTTTGCGCTCGGTAATGTCTTCCAATAGAGCCAAAATAAAGTTCACAGAACTATCTGCATGACGCACACACCCAACCGATAAGTTGGTAAATACTACAGTTCCATTTTTCCGGATGAACCTTTTTTCCATGGAGTAATCGTTAATCTTACCAGACAATAGCTGGTTGAACTGGGCCAAATCCGCTGCAAGGTCTTCAGGGTGGGTCAATTCTTCCCAGGTTCGGAATGCCAGTTCATCACGAGAATAACCAAGCATCTGGAGTAACCTGTCGTTCACTTGTATCCAACCTTTCTCCTGCGAGGTGATAGCCATTCCAACTATTTGGCGCTCGAAAAAAAGGCGCATCCTTTCTTCGCTCTCTTGTAATTCCTTGGTTCGGCGGTTAACTGTTCTTTTTAATATTATTGAAAAGCTAGCAAAGACTAGAATTGAAACAATGCCGAAAATGGATGCATAGATAAGCCAAGTCGGGATTTTTGTCCTGAGGCTCCGAGTTCCTAACCAGTAATCAAGGCGCTCGTAGTAGAACGAATTTGGCTCTTTTTTCCAGCTGGAAAGGTGGGCATCGATGTGGCTCAGCAATTCATGCTGCGTTCCTTTCTTGCTTGCGAAGTAAATGGAAAAGGGGCTGAACATGATTGAGCTGCCAATTAGGTTGAATTCCCTGGCATGGCGCAGTCCAAAATGCTGCGGGGCAACTCCAGCGTCAACCTTCCCCTCCTGGACTGCAGCAAAAACCTTGGCATGTGTGGGAAATTCTACGATTTCACAGTGAACAGCAAATTTTTCAGTTGTAGCAATGAAGTTGATGCCGCTGATGTCCTTAGACATGACTGCAATTCTGCGCCCTTCGAGGCTGTTGATATTTTTTAATTTGCTATTCGGTTTTAAAAAAACCTGCCCCCAGAGTTCAGCCACCGACTCAAAGGTGAAATCCATAATTTCGGCTCTTTCGGGGGAGTAAGCGACAGAGAGAAGGAGGTCAATCTCTCCCCTCTGCAGACGTTCGAGTCCCTCCGCCCAGCTGCCCGGAACGAATTTGACTGACCAATTTTCATCTTTAACGATTTCTCTGAGAAGGTCTGGGTATAAACCTTGGGCCACTCCATTTTGACCAATGAAGTTTAATGGTTCGAATGGAAAAACGCCAACTTGGACAACGCCTCGTGGTCCTTTCTCCACAGCCTGGGCGAGACATACTGTTAAGGCCAGACAGAGGATCAATGATAGTCGGCAGATAAAGTGTGCAATCATGGGGAATTTCCATAAAGTATAAAGAATTGCTTTGTTCTAAATTCCGGAAAAACCTGCCCGCAGAGAGTCATCTATTTCGAGTCTTCAACGCTAGTTTTTGATTTTTTTCCCGAAAACATGTCCACATATTCGACTCGATCAGCATTTCGATGAAGATCTACCTTGCCAATCCTATTCTGTAGGCATCCCTCACAATTACATCTTCGACTTGATAGTTTTAACTTGATAATGCCCAAAAGTTAACCCAAAAAGGAGTGTTCCCGCTTTTAGAAAAGCTAAAGGAATATTTTCGGTAAACATAGCGACAAATGAAGCATCATTGATGCTCTACATTATTCCAGAACGTCAACAAGATAAATTAAGTGCAGAGATCCACCACCACTCCGATTAATAATTTTGCTTATATGGTCAGCTCACACCTCTGGCTCTCCCTCCAACTTAATTTGGTCATTCAATTTTCGCCCCTTGGCGCGCAGATACTCACCGGCCATATGTTGGTAAATTCCGGTAGTGTTGGGTGAACTGTGACCCATTATCGACTGCAGTGCAGATAGGTCATAACCGGCAACCGTCGCTGCCGTGCCGAACGAATGACGCAACAGGTGATGATAGACATGCTTATCCAGTCCCGCTTTGCCGGCTGCACGAAACAGAGCCTTTTTGATATCGCCGTATGGTTTTTGGGTCCTGGGATTGACGGTCAGCCACCCTTTCACTTCCCTGCGCTTGACCAGTTCGGCCATGAGCCGGTCGGTGGTGATCGGCACGATCCGCTCCTTGCTCCCCTTCCCCATGACAAATATTACTCCGGCGTCAAACTCGACTTGCTCCCTGGTAAGGGTCATTGCCTCCTGCAACCTCAGCCCGGCATCCGCCATCAGCAAAAAGACCAGCTTATACTCCTCTTCGATCACTGCGAACATTGCGGTGATCTGCGCTGGCATAAGTGGTCTCGGCTTTGGCGCCTTGACCATCTTTCCAGGAAATTTGGGAATTTCAAATGGAAGCGGATCACAGTAGTCGTTTTGCGTAGCCCATTTGAGCAGTGCCGACAAGTAGCTCAGCTCCTTGTTGATCGTCCTCGGCTTAACCCCTGCATCGAGCCGCTTTTGTTTATATCCCTCAATCATCTGCCGGGTCAGGACCTTTGGTTGCAGCTTGCCAAACGCTTCCTTGAGCTGTAGCCGCCAGACGCCCATAACATCGGTCACTGTCCTCGGTGATCGATCTATCCTATACGATGCCATCCAGGCCGGATAGATCCCTGCCAGTGATCGGGCTGTCGGAGGGCTGACATCGACATGCTGGCGCATCATTCTCCGTTCGAACGCCCGGGCCATTTCCTCGGTACCGGGATATGTTATGCGCTCTCGCTTGCCTTTATAACCATTTGGTCGGCAATCGATGATCCATTCTCCTGGCTTGGTTGGATGAGGTTTAATAGTCATAAGTGAAAAAGGATATTGTGTAGCTCACTGGTCTATCCAGTGTTTTCTTTGATTATTTACTCCTCCGAATCCGCTTCCTGCGTAAATTTTAAAACAAAAAAGCTTTTTAATTATAGGCAATATCCAATATGTTGTCTACTCATCAATAACTTTGCGGATGAGGATTGAAATGTCTTTGATAGCAAAAGGTTTCATGGCAAATCCTCGAACACCTATTGCCTTTGCTTGTTCTACGGATACAGTGCTGCTGTAGCCAGTGCAGATAATTATCGGAATATCGGGCCGTATCGCCAGCATCCGCTGTGCTAAGACAGACCCTGTCATGGCTGGCATAGTCTGATCGGTTATCACCACATCGAACATTGATGGGGACTGTTGGAAAGCGCTGAGTGCCTCGACACTATTAGTGAAAACAGTCACCTTATACCCTAAGTGCTCCAGTATGGACCGACCCATGTCTGCAACAATATCCTCATCGTCCACCAACAAAATTCGATCGTCACCTCGAGTAATCAATAGATCTTCAACATCTTCTAAAAGCTCTGCCTGCTCGACAGCGGGTAAATGGATATGGAACCAGGTTCCTTTCCCCTGCTCACTGTCTACTGTAATAAATCCACCATATTTTTTGATAATGCAATTTACTATAGCGAGCCCCATTCCTGTTCCTTTGCCAACACATTTAGTCGTGAAGTATGGGTCAAAAATTTTATTTTGTACTTCAGAAGGGATACCTGGACCAGTATCGCCAATCCCCAGTACAACAAAAGGACCAGGTTTAACGTTTGGCTGCTGCAGATCATTTGACGTAAAGTCTACGTTCTTCAGTGTAATAGTGAGGGTACCACCAGTCAGTTCCATAGCATGGAATGCATTGGTACAGATGTTCATCAGAATTTGGTGAACCTGCGTCGGATCGGCGAGAATGGGCCGTGAATTTTCCTGGATCTGTTGGGCTATCTTGATAGTGGAAGGCAACAGCGACCGCAGGAGCTTAATGGTTTCATTAATGACAGGGGAGACCTGCAATCGCACTAGCTCTATATCCTGCTGTCGACTGAATCCCAGAATCTGGCGGATCAGCAAAGTCGCCCGGTGGATTGCTGCCAACGCCTTATCGAGAAGATTGGCTGCCGGAGAGGTTGCCGGGGTTAAATTACGGGCCAAATCAACATTGCCGAGAATTGCACTGAGAATATTATTAAAATCATGGGCGATCCCTCCAGCCAGGGTGCCGATGGCCTCCATTTTTTGGGCTTGTATTAGCTGATCCTCTAACTTCTTGCGCTCCTCTTCAGCTTGCTTACGCTCGCTGATATCACGAAATTCAGTCACATGAACCTGATACCCCTTGTATGGGATATTGCTGCCTCGAATGCAGAGAGGATATGTAGTACCATCTTTGCGGATGCCTAGCGCATCATAGGATACTCCATAATCCAAGTGGATCTTGTTCGTGACCCTTGACCTCCAGTCAGGGGCGATGAGCTGAAGACCGTCCATTCCAATCAATTCATCTCTGGCATAGCCGCTTATTTCAGAGAATCTCTGATTACAATCGATAATTACACCTTGATCGTGGATAATAATTCCGCCAAAAGAGGCATTATGAAGGGCACGAAAGCGCTCCTCACTCTCTCTGAGTTCCTCCTCAGCGTTCTTTCGTGCTGTAATGTCGCGGATAATGCCGATTGTATGAAATGCACCCAGCATATAGATACTGGAGAGAGAAAGTTCAATGGATATCTCGTGACCATCTCTGTGGCATGCTTTCAGCTCGATGGTATTATTAATAGCATTACCTTCTCCTGCCTGTTGGAATTGGTGAAAGGCCTTGGCGGCCTGTTCCTGGTGATATCGAGACGGTGTCAGGAGAGCGTGAAGGTTTCTGCCTATAACCTCTGAGCCAGCATAACCGAAAATCTCTTCCGCGGCAGGATTCCATAGAGATATTAGCCCATTTCCATCCATAATTATGATGGCATCATTAGTTGAATCCGTGATTGCGCGGAAGCGAGCCTCGCTTTCGCCAAGCAGCACTTTATCCTGCTTTTGTTCGGTAATGGGATGATAGATGCTGCAGAATGCTGTTCGATCATCCCACATTATTCTACTTATGCTCACAACCGCGTGGATAATAATTCTGACTTTATTCCGCAGGACGGTTTCAAATACAATATGCCCCTGCTCAAGCAAGGTTTTGATCCGTGCCGGAATATGTTGAGCTTCTTCCAGGGTCTCCAGTTGGTTGATCTGCATGGCTGCCAGTTCATCACTAGAGTAACCAAAATAACTTGAGGCCGCCTGATTGACTTCTAAAATTATGTGGTCAGCTTCATCCCAGATAATAATGGGCACAGTGGCATTGCTAAAGATCGACTGGTAATTGTTGGTGCACTGCTTTTGTACTTCAGTACATTCTTGATATTGTATAGTTTTCATGTAAAAATTCGAAAGATTTTGCAAGGCAGAGTGACGGCAAAGTCTGATATCACGCTCGCTTCAAGTAATAAAATTATTATTCTGTTCTAGATTGTTACAGACTCTACGTAACATCCCTAAAACTCCTATGTCGTTTACTCCTCCAGCTCTACTTCCAGCTCATATCTGCACACAAAAACGCCTCGTAATTATAGGAAGTATTCTAGATGTTCTGGAAAAACAGATGGGAAGTAAAGAAATGAGCAGGGACATAGCCTTTGGCCCCTGCTTATTGAAAACTATTGGAATGCAATCATTTTCACACTCTGAAACGACTAACTATTGCATTCAATTCCGTAGAACGGGAGTTGAGCTTGGCAGCACTGTCTTTAACCTCAATACTGCTTTGGAATATTCTTATCCGTTTCCTATTTCAGATGTACCACAATGTATACATTTTCATCAAATATTTTTTTAATTTATTCACCTACGGCCGCGTAAGGAAATTACCTACACCCTTCTTTTTTCATATATAGCGATTTAGCGGATAAAGGGGATATGTACAGTAAGAACGGGACGATGGATTCAGCGTTGTCGCGTGTAGCAGACAAAAAGAGTGAAACGAGGCAAACGAAAATATTTATAGGAGTCCGCTTGTTTTCTCATTGGTATTGGCGCTTACAAAGAAAACATCGCTAACGGAAATTCTGATTGTGTGATGAGCGCCTCCTGCATTTTCCGGAAGAATGGAGCCAAAACCGGAAAAACGGAAATTAATGTTTTCATTTATATACTTAATACACCTGTGCTCCTGCTATCTCCTTGAATTCTCGACTCCAACGAATTGTACCACAAAAGGCACATTTATTGCGTGTGAGAATGTAAGATTCCCGCTACCACCGTCGGAACGGAAGAGAACATGTTGTCATTGCACCTTTTCTTCTAAAGTTTCAATAATCTTCAAGAGGAGGGTAACATGGGAAAGCTATCTTTACGGTTGATTGCTTTTAGTTTACTGATTTTAGCACTTGGCTCACTGAAATACATGAATTTTCTGGATTTGATGGCAAGGAGAGATCTATCTGATCCAGCCGCAATGCTTTTTTTGGGAATTTGCTTAATAAGTGTTGGCAAATTCGGTTCTAGTAAGAAAAAGCAGTAATATAATTTTCATGAAGAACGAACTCAGAAAAAGCAAACGACTGACAACAAGGGACTGTATTGCAAATACCCCTGCTGGAATTTGTCGAATCCTAAATCTCAACCCCGAAGGTCTCTTATTAAAGTGTTTTAAGGAATGGTCCTTCTCACAAGATTGGTCATTGGATATATACAATACTGCAGGCCTGAGTCTTGAACATTTGCAAGTTAAAAAAATCTGGGAAAAACAATTGGATAACCAGGAAGCACCATCACAATTTTCTATGATAGTTGGAGTGGCATTTAAGAAGCTGTCATATATACAAAAAAGACAGATCAATGCTTACATTCAGCAACTAGAGGAACTTGCTAGGTTAAACGATATCCAATGTGGAGTCCCTGTGACGCAAGCCCTTCCACTGCAGAACGTCTAATTAAAATTTATTTTAGGAATACTCTATTCTTATAAATGTTCAGAATCAATTGTCGATATGGTCTAAAATTTCTGCTCTGCTGCGTTGGTATATGACAACCCAGGAGAGCACTTGAACAGAGGAGATACCTCCATGATAGCTAACAATGAGGCCGATTTTTGTTTCATTGACCCCGAAATCGAGCGAATAGCCGGATTTATTGCATCTGAAATTACAACAGTCCTTCAACTGGTTGAGCTTCAAGTTCAAATAGATACCTTCGAATTTGGCAAAAGAAAGAACGAAAAGGAAGAAAATATCCTATCTCAAGCTTTCCATCTTGCATCCAAAAAGATGGGATTGTTATAGTCTTTACCTATGACGCCTGAATCAGAACCTTTTGCCCTATGCCGGTACACTCGGCGGGATGGGATATACATCTGTTAAACCAATCCCGCTATTTCGAGCATCGACCTTAGCGGTCAACCTGGTTCCTTGCTGACAATACTTAATCGATTGGGCGCGTGCAACTACCGACGATACGGTCGTACTCTCCCGTTTTTTTTAATTCTTTTATACCATCGGATAATATTTTGGCATACTGGTCAGAGTGAGGATTTTTAGCAGAAAAGGCTATATGGACTTTGTCTACATTTTCTAAGCAACCAACCTTTTTAAGCCTCGATTGGTAGGCCATTTGATCCAGGGTATAATCCATGACCCTACAGTCTTCAATAACAACAGACAAGCGATCCAGCAATATCATCTCTATGATTTGCCTTAATGGCTCATCACCCGAAACTGCCAGTACTCTGTTTGTCTTTTTATTATTTTTTAAATAATTTTCTATTGGCGTTCCCTCTGCATCATATCCATAACCGTTAATCACTCCCAACCTTTCATTTTCCAGTGAGGGTATACCTGTATATTTCCATTGAGAATCATTAGCAGCATAAAAACAAAATTGTGACTCAACAATTTCTACTGAAGGGAAAATATAGAGGTGTTCGGTTTCATCGTTTTTTGCCATGCCGACAATACCATCATAACTTCCTTCTATGATGCCTAGTTTTGCACGTTTCCACGGGACCAAAGAGTATTCGATAGTGTGTCCACTTTTCTCGAAAATAGTCTGCGCCAGTTTGACTATAAAGCCAGGATTTTTCTGATCCGTGCAGTTGTATGGGCACCAAGCATCTCCAACGATGACGATCGTGTCAGCCATTGCATAAAAAGGGGAAATTAATATGGACAACAGTATAATTAATATTTTCATGGTGTTATCCCCTCTGATCAATAACCTGCCGAAAGAAAGTTAGAAGATCGCGACAATCACTGGTTTACCATATGCTTTTTATTGTTGATATTCGCTATGTTGTCTATAAAAACCCCTGATTTCTCTTTCTTCTCCTGGGCCTGCAAGTCAAGGCCGTTGACTACATCATCGTACAATTCAGGATATAATTTCTTTGTACATTCAAGGCATATCCCATGGGAAAATGTAGCTTCGGAATGCTTTTGAATATAGGACTCCATTTGTTCCCAGTCGCCATCGGAATTTCGAATCTTTTTACAGGAGGCGCAGGTGGGAAGTAATCCGGTCAATGTTTTAATACGGGTATCTGCTTCGCGCAGTTCAGCAATCACTTTATCTCTTTCTATTCCGTAACGTGTGCGCTCTGCAACCTCATGTGATAATTCCTGAGTCCTTACGGCGATTCGTTCTTCCAGATGTTCATTGATCTGCCTCAATTCATTTCTGTTCCACAGAAACATCCTGATCATATAAATTAGAACCACAGTATACGCCAGACAACGCTCTGCATGCCAAAACCACCAGAGATAACCCCATAGATTGGAAAATGAAAATTCTACTCCAGACAGACCCAACATAAGAAACATACCCGTAAACAGATACGACTCAGTTTTCCTGTAACGCAAAAAATCGATTAGAAAATACAGCCCTGCCCCAATTGCGAAAATGCCGGCGATTAAGTTAACGACTATCGCGAAAGGAGTGAATGCACCGTTGTTCTTCAACATGAAAGGGAGAAATTCACGATAACTGATTGTTACTATTCCTATCGCAAGAGAAATTAAAGCTACTATAAATGGCAAAGCTCTGATTTTTGAAATGCTTCGACCAACACCGGGTAACCACAACAAGGCAAACCAGAAACCGCTGAAAATATTAGCGAGACTGCGAAGCAGGATAAAACCATGTTGTACAACTGTAACGGAATGGAGGATATCTAGAATACCCATCATCAAAAAACCCATGGACAGCAAAAAATACTCCCCTCCATTTCTTTCATCTTCATGTTGCAAATGCAAAAGAAGAAGGGCCATCAAAATAGCAGCTACGGACCCAACGCTGTCAATCGCTGAATGAAATGGCTCGTTTACCAAGCTGACATCGCTGAAGAAGATTTCAAGGATAATGCCAATCAGAATTGCACCGAAGAAGATCATTCCAAGAAGGGACAAAAAGAAAACCTGGCGGTTTTTCGAAATTATCATTATTTTTATTAGTAATTGATATTACTTTACTTTATTGGTGTTATTAAAAACGACACTCTACCATTTAAGGTGAGCTGGTATCCTCTGGATCCGATTCCAACTTAACGCTGAACATAAATTTTTTGTTGTAATTATAGCCAGTATCACAGATGCTCTGTGTTTATACGGACAAAACATCTCTTTCGCCAAAGTCCAAATCTATAGATATAATGGTTAACACTTAGGCAAAAAAGGCCTGCCTACCTTGTCAGCGTGGATTAAGTTGAATGAAACATCAATCAACCCAGAGCCAAAACCAAGGAGGCAGACCATGCAGAAAATGATAAAGAATATAGGCTTAGATGTCCACAAAAACTCGATATCGATTGGAATAGCTGATGATGGCCGTGATGGCGAAGTTAGATATTACGGTAAGATTGATAACGACATGAATCAACTGGATAAAGTCATTCGTAAACTTATCTCGAAAGGGGCTGTGCTTCGATTTGTATACGAAGCTGGGCCCTGTGGATATGGAATCTATCGTTATCTGACCAACAATAATATGGATTGTGTTGTCGTTGCACCTTCAAAAATTCCACAACAAAGCGGTAACCGCTTAAAAAATGACAGAAGAGATTGCCTCTCTTTAGCCAGGCTGCATAGGGCAGGTGAACTCACAGCTGTGTATGTACCGACCCCTGAAGATGAGGCTTTGCGGGATTTAGTGCGGGCTCGGATAGATGCAACCCGTGCACTTCGGGTAGCCAAGCAACAGCTCGGAGCCTTCCTGCTTCGGCATGATATGGTATTTTCTGGAAAAACAAAGTGGACAAAGACGTATTTCGTCTGGTTGTCTTCTGTTACGATGGCACATTCCGCTCAGCTGATCGTGCTTCAAGAATATATAGACACGGTAATACATCACCTGGAATAATGGTGATGCGGCCGAATTCGATTACTGGCGACCGGATATGGATCCGCATCCTTGTGATTCAGCCATAGAATGAGAGGATAATCAATACCAAGAAATATGAGTTTTGCCATGACCACCGAGCAGATCCATAAGCGCACCAAAAACGTGACCCGCCGTTTTGGTTGGTGGTTTCTAAAAGCTGGCGACGAGGTCTGGGCGGTTGAGAAGGTGGTGGGGCTGCAAAAAGGAGAGAAGATGAAAAAAATATGCAAGCTACTGGTTATCTCGACCAGAGCCGAACCTCTCAACGCGATTACTCCTGGTGATTGCATCAAGGAAGGTTTTCCTTATCTTACACCGAATGAATTTGTAGAGATGCTTTGCAACCACTATGGATGCAGGCCAGAGGAGACCGTAAACCGGATTAAATTTGGTTATTTGTGATATCTGGAGGTTTTATTTTAGCGCTGAACAGATACAGGCTCACTATTAAAGGGATGCAATCATCGCGTTATACATGACAAGCATGGGTTTATTTACAACAAAAACGAACGGCTTCGTCCAGTTTTGGCTTACTCGGTTATGAATTTTTTTAAAAAAATAGTGATTTTTCTGTTTTCGACTTTATCCTTTTGCTTTTTGTAGTGCAAAATATCATAAACAGGAATATTTATTACATTGGTCTTTTTATCAACAAGCAACCGCGTTTCAGACCCATCACGGTCAGAAGATTTTGTGCTACCAGATTAATTTCCCCCAAAAGTCCCATCCAATGACAGAACATAAACAATCCCCTGCCGAAATAACAGCTTCACTTGAAAAAAAAATTGCTGCGATGGAGATTTCCAAAAGCCAACTCGTTGCTGAGAATACTCTTTTAAGAGAGCTCTACGAACGAGCGCCGCTCAGCTATCAATCTCTTGACGAAAACGGATGCTTTCTCTCAGTAAATCAGACCTGGGTCAACGCCCTGGGATACACCAGCGAAGAGGTGATCGGACGGAATTTCAGCGAGTTTCTCTCACCGAATTGGAGGGACCAATTCAAGAATAATTTTCCACGATTCAAGGCTATCGGTGAAATCGTCGGAGTAGAATTCGAGATGGTCAAAAAAGATGGCTCCCCTATTCTTGTTTCCGTCCATGGAACGATCGGTAAAAATTCCCAGGGCCATTTTCAACAGACCCATTGCATTTTTCAAGATATCACCGAATTTCGGCGGGTGCAGGAAGAATACAAACTCTTTTTTGATCTCGTCCCCGAGATGGTCTGTATCGCGTCAACTGAAGGCTATTTTAGAAAATTGAACAGCTCCTGGCAATTAACTCTCGGCTACTCGGTAGAAGAACTGCTGACCATTCCCTTTCTTGAGTTGGTGCATCCGGACGACAAGCAAGATACAATCGCTAAAGTTACAAAACAGGTTGCCAGTGAACAAGCTGTCAATTTTATTAATCGTTATCGCCATAAGGATGGCAGCTACCGATGGTTTGAATGGCATGCGACTCCGAATGTCGGTAAAGGTCTGCTCTTTGCCGTTGCTCGTGACATCACCCAGCGCAAAGAGGCTGAAGAGAATTACCAGAATCTGTTTCGTGAAATGCTGGACGGATTTGCCCTGCATGAAATTATCTACGACGAGGAAGGAAAGCCGATCAATTATCGTTTCGTTGACGTCAATCCTGCATTCGAACGACTGACTGGTTTAAAGGCAGCGGACATCGTTGGCCGT
>JBBRDD010000016.1:0-40577 GCA_038204235.1 Desulfobulbales bacterium | reverse complement strand
TTCGATATTCTTCCTCAGCTGGGCTATCTCCAGGCCAAGCGAAACACATTGATGTCCATCCATGCAATCGTCAGCCTGAGGGATATCGAGAAAATGCTTGAGTTCATGCGAGTCTTTTATCAGATCGACTACCCAGGCATTTTTTTCCGCATCGAAAGTAACATCTATATCTATACCGCACTGCCCTATTTCAGGGTAAATCTCGGTGATTTTTGCACATAATGCTTCTCTTTGATACATAATTGCCTCCTGTTAACGTCGATATTGCAACATGGCCATGAGTGTCTAATGAAAACAAATTTCATTGAACAGATCCGGGCAGATCATAATTATTCACTATGATCTCTCTAATTAATAATCATTCTTGAAATTATCGCGAAGGTTTAGTTGCCAATTCTCGTTTCTGCATTGTTCATCGACATTTTTTTGCAGCAACAACTTTATACACGTTTGTTGGTGTTTTTTAAGCGGCTCACTTATTTCTTTCATTACCCAAAAACGCAATCCCCGCTGACTGTGGGTGGGCTTGTCAGGCAAATAGATCGTCCGCTGCTTCTTACTGGCAACAACCAGCTCTTTGCTAAAGTATCAAGGAGTGCATAAAGTTTACTTAAAAGAATAATACCACGGCCGGCAAAGATTTAGAAAACCGGTATTGCGTGCCGTGATTTGACGGCATATCCAAGTTGTTAGTGCTAACAGTATTCTTCATTTTCCTCATGACAACTTTTGTCCATATTTCGGATCTACACTTTGGCCGGACCCATCCGCAACTGATTGACGGACTCCACCAGAGCCTTGCCGATATCCAGCCGAGCCTTGTTATTATGAGCGGGGATCTCACACAGCGAGCCAGATCGAGGGAATTTCTAGCGGCAGCAGCTTTTCTTGACCATCTGCAATGGCCTTGCCTTGTCATCCCCGGCAATCACGATATCCCGGCATATAATCTCGCCGAACGGATTATCAGTCCATGGCGGCAATGGCATCGATATCTCCACTATCCTCTTGAACCGATCATGGATAATGGCAGTTATATTGCCCTTGGCATCAACAGCGCCAGGCGCTTCAGCTCCGTTATCGACTGGTCACGCGGAAAAATAAGCGAGGCGCAGAGCAATGCCGCCGCAGAAATTTTCCTACAGCAACCAGCCGACAAACTCCGGGTGCTGGTGATTCACCATCCTTTCTCGCTGCCGAGACAATATCACCAACGTCATATCATTGGTGGTCGAGACAAGGCAATACGGGTGATGAAAAAGTCTGGAGTAGACATTATCCTCAGCGGCCATGTGCACGTTGCTTATACCCATATTCTCGAAGGGCTGATTATCTCGCATAGCGGGACGACCTTATCGAACCGCCTGGTGGCCAATAGTCCGAATAGCTTTAACATTGTACGGGGTGATCGCCGAAAATTGACCATTGAGACCAGGGAATGGAATACGACCGCCTTCACGCCTGTCGGGCACCGGCTGTTCGTTCGTGATCAGGACAACTGGACAGAAATGTCTTAAACCTAATTAAACTCTAGAGTCAGCAAAAGAATATGCACAATCACTCCACCCCAGTACCTCTGTATTACAACCCCAATGCAGGCAGCTGGGAAAAAATGCGCGAATCAATAGGCAACGATTCGCGCATCAGCCTGCAACCGGTATCGCCGGAGGAAATGGTAAAAAGAATTACCAGCAGTGTGCAACAGGGAGTAACAAGAATACTGGTCAGCGGCGGTGATGGCACCATTGCTCTGGCGGCGACCCAGCTCGCCGGCAAAGCGACGGAACTTGCGATCATACCAGGGGGCACACTGAATCATTTTGCCCGGCGTATCGGTATTCCCATCCAGGCAGAAGAAGCCTTGCAAATCGCGCTGAACTGTAAAGCCCGCCCCGTCGATGTCGGTTATGTCAACGATTCGCTGTTTATCAATACAAGCTCTGTCGGCGCTTACCCGACATTTGTCCGGAGCCGCGAATACCTGGAAAACCGGATGCACTATTTCCCGGCGTCGATCATAGCCGGCTTGCGCCGGTTAGTAAGATTCAGGTCGATCAGGATCAAGCTGGCGGGCAAACTCCTGCATACTCCGCTGGTGTTTGTCGGTGTCGGCGAACGAGAGCTACGCCTGCCAGCCCTGGGACAGGCCAAAAAAGAGGGGCAACAAGGTCTGCATCTGCTGGCGGTGGATTGCGACAGCAGGCTTAAAATTTTCAAGCTGGTGATGCAATCGTTTTTTTGGGGAATCGATCCAATGGAAAAAGAAACAGCTCTGCAAAACCAGCTGGTGGACAATATTGACATGAATTTCCACCACCGCCGTAAAAGAGTCCATGTCGCTCTCGACGGCGAACTGCACTGGCTGGATGCCCCGCTAAAATATCGATTGGCACCAGGAGAAATCATGGTGGCAATGCCTGAAAAAGAGACAGCAATAACCTAAATGTCAGCCGGCATCTCATGCTTGAATCGGTTTAAAGAGCGAGGTCGCAACATAGACCAGCAACCAGAATATCGAAACAGGTAAAATAATCACCTGAATCAGAAATATTCCGACATAGAGGAAGGTAAGTTTGAGGAGATTTTCGATGATTTCCGTTGCATTGGTTACAAAAGTCTCCAGTGATTTTTTTAAATCTACCGATATTTTTTTAATGACCGTGGTGCTGTTGCCGATCGTGGCCCAGAAACCCTGGGTGTCAGGCGTTGCAATATCGCCGAATTTATTCGATGCGTCCGAACGAAGATCGAGCTGTTGACTCGCGGTTGAGATCTCTTCGGCGAAATAACCAACATACAGCGATTGATTGACAATTGAAGACAATGGCAGACACAGACGGAGAACGGCCAGCAGCATCAGAAGACGAACAGTAATGTTCTGCAGCGCCGACAGCCGGTCATTGTCAAACCATACCAGGACCGACAATACAAGGAGCAGGCCGGCAAGCAACCGCGGCGCCAGGGAAACACTGATTTCATATGACAGCTTCTGCACCCCCAACGACGTGATCGCCGTGACGAGAACAGTCGACAAACGCTCGGTCATATCATCGAGAGGATCCAGTACCTGGCCGATTGCCAGAGACACCCCAACTCCCGCCGGCTCCAATTGGAGTTCCGACTCCTTGATGATGGAAACCGATGCATTAATAGCCCTGCATGTGGCATACGCCACCCCGGCCCTGGTTATTGCCTCTTTGAAGTATGTATCTGTTTTTGCATCCAGAAGGGGGATCCTGACCGCCGGTAAAAGAAGGAGGAGAATGGCAATAAAAATCCCGAGAGATGACCTCAATGCCTTTTGTTTCAAGGTTGCTTTACTCATACAATAGTCTCCAACTTCGCAGTTTATGTCATCTTCGCCCGGCTGATCTGCAGAGCAGCCAGAAAACAGAAAAGATACTCCAGCTCGGCAAAGAAGTGAAGATAGACAGAAAAAATTACCACATCACACCCAACCCGACCGCCGAGTTCATCATATGCAGGGTGGAGGCCGATAATGACCGGGGAGGCCTTGCCAAAGCGAAACAAGGAAGTAAAGTTAGAAGAAAGAATCCGCAGCATACCTAACGGTATCGACAGTGTCGATGATAATACATCGGGGGAACTCAAGCGAAGGATTACATATGAAAATATTTATTACAGGTAGTCTTGGTTTTGTTGGTCACCATCTGTCAAACGCCTTGCTCAAAGATGGTCATCAGATCACGGGTGTCGGCCGCAGCCCCAGGCCTCGTGCGGGAATTGACCACCCATCTTTTCATTACCTGGCGGCGGATACGACAAAGCCGGGTGACTGGCAGGCAAAGGTCGCAGAACACGACATCGTCATCAATCTGGCCGGCAAATCGATTTTCACCTACTGGACCGAAAAGGTTAAAAAAGAGGTTTACGACAGCCGTATCCTCACTACCCGCCATGTAGCAGAAAGCCTGGCAGGGGCCAAAGATATTATTTTCTTCAGCACCTCGGCCGTAGGTTATTACGGGGAAAGGGGCGACGACCTGCTCACTGAAGACGAACCGCCAGGCAATGATTTCCTGGCCAGCGTCAGTATAGACTGGGAACACGAAGCCCTTAAGGCGCAAACCGAGAGTATCCGCGTGGTGCTGACCCGATTTGGCATAGTACTGGACCGCAGCGGAGGAGCCATGGGGTCGATGCTTCCGGCCTTCAAACTCTTTTTAGGCGGACGGCTGGGTAGCGGGCGCCAATGGTTCCCCTGGATACACCTGCACGACCTGATCGCTGCCTACCAGTTTGCCATCAACCATCCCGCCGTTGCCGGTCCGGTCAACTGGTGTGCACCGGAGCCGGTGCGTAACATGGATATGACCCGAATCCTGGCCCAAAAACTCAATCGACCGGTCATGTTGCCAACACCTGAATTTGTTGTGAAAACAGTGCTTGGAGAATTTGGCGAGGCCCTGATCTGCAGCCAGCGGGTACAGCCGGCAGTCCTGAAAGAGGCGGGTTTTTCTTTCACCTACAACACAATAGACAGTGCCCTGGAGGAAATTGTTCAATAGCTCCTGAATGAATCCGGGAAAACGAACAACACCGATTTTTGCAATGGCAGCAGATTATCACGATCAAAGAACAGTAAGGAGAAAGAGGCATGGAGCTATCGGAAAAACGAGTCGCACTGGTGACGGGCGCCAATCGGGGTATAGGATTGGAGATCGCCAGGCAGCTGGCTGAGAAAGGACTCACGGTCATCATGGGTGCCCGGGACCGGCATAAGGGCCTCTCGGCGCAGAAACTGCTGGTCGAAAGAGGGCTTGACGCACACTTCTCCCACCTGGATGTCACGGATGCGACCTCTGTCACTGCTGCCGTCGGCAGGATTGCCGATACTTTTGGCCGCCTCGATGTGCTGGTCAATAACGCTGGGATCATGATCGACACCGACACCAACATCCTCGAATTATCGCCTGGAATTCTGCAGAACACTCTGGAGACCAATGCCTTCGGCCCGCTCCTGCTGAGTCAGAGTTGCGTGCAGCTCATGAGCCAGCATCATTACGGACGTATTGTTAATATTTCCAGCACATTGGGCGCCCTGACCGACATTGTCAATCCGGAATCGGTCTATGCCAGGATGCAGACACCAGCCTATCGTCTGTCAAAGACTCTGTTGAATGGCATAACCGCACTCTTTGCCAAAGAACTGTGCCATCAGAATATACTCGTCAATGCCGTCTGTCCCGGCTGGGTGCGTACCGACCTGGGTGGTCCGCAGGCACCGGTCTCTCCGGAACAGGCTGCCAAAACCCCGGTATGGCTCGCAACCCTGCCGGACGACGGCCCGACCGGAGGCTTTTTCAGAGAACACCAGCCTCTGTCCTGGTAATGCAGAGAGGATATTTCTGAGCTCTTTTTTTAATGCGTACCTATAGTAGGACGGTCAGCACCATTTCAGTCCTGACCGCACACCCAACAACAACAACAACAACAACGCCTCAACCTTGAACATACAGGTTTGACATTCTCCATCGACAGGAGGAAATCATGCAATTAAAGAACATATATATCCAAAAAGTTGAAGAACAGTTAACAGAATGGACAATGGAAATCGAGAGTCTCGAGACAAGAGCCGGCAATGCAGTTGCAGAGGCGCGTATAGCCTATCTGAAAAAGGTGGATGACCTGAAGGCAAAACAAAATGCGGCACAGGTTACTCTAAAAAGTCTCAAAGAAGCCAGTGAAGAGAGTTGGGAGGATCTCAAGATGGGCTACGAAAAACTCCAACAGGATATAAGAAAATCCATTGAGAACGCGCATACTTCTTTTAAGTAATCCGGACAGCATCTCTTAAAAATGTATTCCCCTGAAAAGAGCCGTCATTCAATGGAAATGGCACAGGACAAACACACGCTTTGACAACATCTCAAAAATTTTAAAAGGAGCAGGAAAATGAAAAAAAATTATCTCACCACGCTGCTGTTTATAACAACTCTGGCTATGACACTGCTTACTTTTGGTTGCGACTCCCAGGGACCGGCAGAAAAAGCAGGAGAAAAAGTTGACAAGACAGTTGAAGCCACCAAAGATGCGGTAAACGATGCAGCCGATAAAATTACCGGCAAAGGGCCAGCCGAAAAAGCCGGCGAAGCTATAGACAATACTGCAGAAAAAGTAAAAGATGCGGTAAAACCCAAAGATTAAATTCTTATTGACCCACTGCAGGTACATTGTTTGACTGCGCCTGCAGTGGGACGCTTAATTAAGCCCGAGACGGCATTGAGCAATCTGTCGATCGGCTATGATACCCCGCTATGGTTTTTACGTGACAAACCAAGGTGGTTACGGAACTGTTTCAACCTGCCCGTGGATGATCCTCATCACATAATCGATGTCGCGCAACGGCATGGAACCTTTGATTTTCACCTCAATGGCAAAATCTTCATTGAGGATTTTTACTCAGCTGTTATCTTATATCAAAATATACTCTGGCTAACCCTTAACCCTTCAACAACCTGGACTAATAGCGACTATGAAAACAAAAAAAACACTTTTGTTGCTTGCTGTAGGAGGTAGTATTGTTTCTTTTTCCGGTGCCGTACTGGCAGCAGAGGTGGGCTTTGGCTACGCCAGGGATATGCGCAGCAGTATCGATCTGGAACAGTATGAGATATTTGATCGGCTACCTCTGTCGTATACCGCCGACTGGGGGACTCTCGGCACGCTGTCCATGGCGGTTGAATTCGGCGCTGCGTTAATCCACTATTATGGAGACGACGATGCCGTGACCGGAAGATTTTCGGCTATGCCCATGGCTATTTTGTCACCTCACGAAAACATCAATATTCTTGCAGGAATTGGCGCCGGCTTCATGGTAGGGCAAACCCAGTTCGGCGAGCACTACCTGGACGGGCCGATACTGTTTAATGCAAAAGTTGGCGTACAGTTATTGCTCAGTGAAAGCTGGGGCATAGAATATACTTTTTATCATCAATCCAATGGTAGTATTTATGAACACAATAACAGCCTCAACATGAATCAACTGGCAGTCACTTTTCGTTTCTGAGTATCCCGTCCCGTTATGATGACAGCTCACAGATTGGCCGACAGGCTATGCCTATAAAATTGCTGACGAGGCTGCTTACAGAACTCACCGCACAAAGCCTGACAGGAGCTGCGTATATTTACTACAGCTCTTATCATTGTGTCGGGCATCAGCAAAAAGAGAGCGAACGATGCTCATCCTGCTGATTGCCCTGGAGTGCGCCGATCTTGCTCTCATTCCACACGTGCTTCTCTCTGGCAAAAGATCGGTGTCAAAGCTGACCTGGATTAGTGTTATCCTTTTTTTGCCGGGCATCGGCAGTATCGGGTATCTGCTGATCGGCAATGATCGGCTGCGTCGGCGTCGCTTCAAACGGCGGGCCAGTCGACGCCAACACGCCGGGAAAGACCTGCAATCCCCCAACCACTTCACCGGGCAAAGCCAGGGGAAGCCGGACGTGTTGTCCACCCTGTCGCAACTCTGCAGACAGCCTGTAACCACAATCAACAAGGTGGATGCTTATTACAACGGCAGGGAATATTACCCGGCGCTTATTCAGGCAATACAGGAAGCTACCCGGTACATCCACGTTGAAGTGTATCTGTGGCACAACGACGAAACGGGGAGGCAAATCCTGACGGAGCTGATCAACGCAGCCAATCGAGGTATAGAAGTACTGGTGCTGGTGGACGAGATAGGCACCATCGAAGTGAGTGAACGGTTCTTCTCGCCTCTTCTTGCGGCCGGCGGAAAATTTTCCTGGTTTTACACGTTCCATCCCCGGCGCAACCGCTATTTTTTCAATCTAAGAAACCATCGAAAACTTCAGGTGATTGATGGACGTCTGGCTTTTATCGGCGGCATGAATATTGGTCAGGAATACGCGGGACTGAATCCTGCCATCGGCGAATGGAAAGATCTGCAGATCAGGATCGAAGGCGATGTGGTGACCCACCTCGACGAGGTGTTTCGTCATGACTGGTATTTTGCCACCGATTTCGAGTTACCCAGCCAACAACAACCTGACATTCCACAGGAACAGGATACCAGCTGTCCAGCGGTGATAATTGAAAGCGGCCCGGATTCCAACTACGGCATCGCGCTCACCAGTCTGCTGGCAATTATCAACTCTTCGAGCAAACAGCTGGATCTCTTCACACCGTACTTCGTGCCTGAACCCTCGCTGATCAGTGCACTGCAGATAGCCGTTGCCAGGGGAGTAGTCGTTCGGCTGATGATCGCCAAAAAAAATGATTTCCAGTTCCTGATCGATATCGGCCGCTCCTTTTACGATGAACTTCTCGCGGCGGGCGTGCACATTTATGAGTATGACATCTGCATGCATCACGCCAAAATGGTCATTGTCGATACGACATGGATCAAGGTAGGCTCAGCTAATCTGGATGCCCGATCGATGTATTTAAATTTCGAGCTGGGTGTTTTTTTTAAATCCCCGGAGCTGTGCCGGACCATGTCACTTTATACGAACAAGCTGTTCACCGACTCAGACAGGGTCGACCGGGAAAGGTTTGCCCAGCGCTCACTGTACCAGCGTTTAAAACAGGGATTTCTCGGTTTGTGGGCTCCGCTCCTTTAGCCGGATAAGAGCGGCCACTTTTTATTCTATACGTTCTTTCGCCGTTTGCAGCGCAAGCTCTTCATCCCTGGTAAACAGCTTCCATTTTATTGGCGAGGCATGAATACCGGCTTTTTTGTCGTGGCCTCGTGCCAGATACCAATGTCCAAAACGTTCGACTGTGGCAAAGGGATGCTCCTCAGTACAGAAAAGACCGCATGGATTGTTTTCTTTAAAAAAGATCGTTTCATCCGGATCTTCATCATAAGACATATTTTTAGGCAAATCGATCTGCGATACATCGACCTTCTCCGCTTCTTTCTGATCCAGCCAATCTGAAATATTCATGTACACCTCTCAAAGATTCGTTGTTCATGCATCGGTTATATGCCATAAATTTATATGCGGCAGAGTTCCCGACAAGCGTGATGCGGTTTACAGGTTTTGCCGTCACCGGCAAGAATACAATTATTCTTTCAGCAGACTCTCCCCCTGCTCTGGATTTCGCGACATGCGGGCCTGATCTCGCAGCTGCAGCTCTTCGCTCTCCAGACTGCCTTCCGCTTCGGTGGTTATCTGTTCCTTACCGGCTATGGGTCGAGATTCTTTTTTTGCAGGTTCCGTCACCGGCCCGTCGGTTGAAGATGTCGACATATGTACAGGGACACCGTCCGGGAAGATTATTTCTCTGGCCTCATCCGGCATCGATATATGCTCTTTTTCAAAGGATTGTTTCACCAGACGGATCAAGGAGGACTTTACCTTCAGTCCATTGTAAGAGGAGCCGTCATACCAGAAATAGATAACCAGACTCACTGTCGCCGAGCCGAGCCGGTCAACCAGTACCAGCGACTCCGGCTCACGCAGAACTGCCGGGTGATCGTTCAACACTTGCAAAGCGAGCTCCTGCGCATGTGAGGCATTGTTCTCGAAGCCGATGCCGACCTCGAACATTTCCCGCCGGTTGGGATTGGCCGTATAATTGCGGATAATACTTTTATACACTATGGCATTAGGTATCTGGACATGATTACCATCCGGATTCATCAGGACAGTGCCGCGGGTGGTCACCCGTTCGACAACACCTATATTTTCGCTTATCTCGACCAGATCGCCGATCCGAAAGGGATTCCGAATACTGATCAGAATGCTGGCCAGATAGTTTTCCAGGAGATCGCGAAAGGCGATACCTGCCACCAGACCGGCAATACCGGTACCACCGAGAACCGTGGCGGAAAGCCCGGAGAGACCAGCCACCTGCAATGCCAGGTAAAAGCCCAGCAGGAAGGCCAGAATGCTGATAACCCTGGCCGCCACATCCGCCAGCAGCAGGTTCAACCTTGCATCTAAAACTTTTCGCAAGCCATGGGCGGTAAGTTTTGCAAACAGTACGGCTATGACCAGGACGACCAGCCCCAGCCCGAAACGGGGCAACCCCTGGAGAACTGATTCCCATAAAAGGCTGACCTCGTTGATTGCCGGATACATGTTCCACGGTGAAGACTGGACAACTTCTATACGGTTCACCACGGCCACGACATCCATAACTTTCCCAGCGAGTGCACCAGCCCACAGGCGATTGTCTGTCGATTCGGTTCGCCCGTCAAGAAACACTACCCCTTCTTCAACCTTGACAGCGATATCAGAAAACCATCCAGTTGCCTTAAGAATGCTGGTCAAACGCGTGTTTATGGCCTGGTCGTCGGCAATAGGTCGAACCTTAATCTGTTCGGCCACCGGCATGTTCTGATCGGCAGAGAAAGCCGCATCCCCGCTGACTGTTTTCTCCGTCTGGCCCATGATAGCAGTACAGAGTGTTATGCCAACAATACAGCTGCACACTAAAAGCGTCAGGGTGCAATACAATATTTTAAAAGCCATGTGGCATCGCATATGGGCCTTCCTGGTCGTCAAATTCATTAAGCACTGCCAGCAATACCTGGTGTCGCTGCAAGACATCTGCTTTATCGTTTCGTTCCGGCAGTGCTTCCCGGCTGGTACGCAAAATCATGTTTGCCTGACGATGGATGGCTTTTCGCTGTTCGGGAAGAGTTGTCTGGCCGGAGATCATTGTCAACATTTCGAGCAGGCGTATGGTCACGGCAACGCTCGTGCGGCCGTACTGACGAATTTGATCAAAGGCAGCATTCAACATTCCCGCGTAGTCAAATATCTTTATGATCAGGCGAAGCCTGCCCTGGTCATCAAAGCAGTTTTCTCCGGCCGACTCTCTTTTGGCAAGAAAACTCAGCGCGGAACCGAGTTGATCAATACAGTTTATCGCCGTGTAGGGGTCGTTGATGCCGGGAGAGAGAGCACGAATAGCAACCTCGACCAACTGATGAATTGAATATTCCGCATCCTGCTTTGGCGTTCGCTGTTCACCGATTATAAATAGTTCGCTGAGCACTCTAAGATCTTCAACTCTTTCCCTTTCACTGCTGACATTCGCAAGGGGACTGCCGGCGACGACAAATTGCCCCGCTTTCATGAGGACATGGATGAGAAAGTCATTCTTCGTAGCCATCTGCAGAATCCTGTCATATTCAATTGCCTGGATATAACCATTCTCAAGAGCGGGAATAGAGTACGTATGCAAATGCGCGACATTGTCTTTTTGCAGTTTGACGATCGGACCAGTGATATCCCCGGACTCTTGTTTCAGTTCGTTGGCAAATATGCGTCGGATACTTCGCTGGAGTTCTCTGCTGACCCCAGCAATTACCTCGTCAGCCTGAATCGAGGTGGCAATATGATGAATGAAATAAATCAACACCCCGACATTAAGAAACGCCAGGACAACAGCAAAGGTGACGGAAAAACTTGGCACGAAAGTATCTCTTCCAACGGTACTTACCGAACGGAGCACGAGCAGGCAGTAAATAAAACTGGAGACGAAGGTGCCGAGCACAAACTGCGTGCCCCTGTCCTGCATAAAGTTACGCAGCAGGCGGGGGCCGAACTGCGAGGAGGCCAGATTGAGAACAACAATGGTAATGGAGAAGGTAACGCCGGCAACGGTCATCATCGACCCGGCAATGGTTGATAAAACCGAGCGTGCCCCTTCCGGACTGACTGCATACATATACCCATAAAAGCTTAGAGAGGGTAAACTCAGTCCTCGATCAAGAGTAACCATAGCAAACGAAAAGACCATTGCCGCACATACCATCAACGCCGGGATAAACCAGAAACTGCTTTTGAGCGACTCCAGGAAAAGGATAATTCTCGTTTTCATGTCCAGGCCATAGCGCGATGTGTCGTTTTACCAAAGCAGTCGGTTAAGACTGCTTTGGTGTGACGTGGTAAAGTCTTAACCAGAGAGACGCTATCTGATAGTTTTTGGTCCGAAAAAGAACCAGGCAATGAGACCAATTACCGGGAGCAACAGGACGATAACCGTCCATAATACTTTCGTCCCGGTGGTCGCTCCACTTTGTAAGATATTCACAATCGCCCAGATATCGGCAATGAGAATGATGAAACCGAAAATTCCGTTGACATTAACGCCCATAATTTTCTCCAATTGATTGAGCAATCCTGCTACGAAGACTGGTTGGCCAGGGCGATAGCTCTGGCAATGGCTTTATCCATATCCGGCAGGTGGCTGATATCGGGAACCACCTGAATATATTGAACGATTCCTTTTTTATCGACAAGGATAACGGACCTTGCAAGCAGACGCGAACCATCGACAAGCAAACCAATCGACCGGCCGAAAGCCCCTTCTTTATAATCTGAGAGATATTGAATATCCTCCAGTTTTGCTTCTTTGGCAAATCGCTTTTGAGCAAACGGTGTGTCTCGACTTACTGTAATCCGTTTCACTGTCGGCGGCAGCTTATCGCCCTGTTCACCGAGATAATGGGTTTGCGCTTCACACACTTTAGTGTCAATCGACGGCACGATACTGAGAAACAAAACACTGCCCTGATAATCATTCAGGTTAAGTGGTTTCATTGTTGCAGCATCTACCAGCGCAGTATCCGGCAGTTTCTGGCCAACTGCTATACCGGTGCCTGTTAAAGCCAATATCTCCCCCTGCCTGGAGACCTGCGTTCCGGGAATCGCACTCGTCGTATCTATGGGGAGAGGGGTCTGTTTTGCCGTGCAGGCACCAAGTAACAAGAGAAGCGTAAATATCGCTGGAAAATATACAATCCGTCTAATCATGGTCTACCTCGCATAGAGCTGTATGTATGTTCTTTTATAGCCGACACCGATGATGCCTGTCTCTGTTTATGGAACGATAAGGACAGGACAGTAAATGGTGTTGAGCACTTTATGGGTGACGCTGCCGAGAAACAGACCGGCAATATCCGAATGGCCATGGGAGCCCATGACTATCAAATCGTATTCTTTAGATTGAGCAAGCTTGGCCAGCACATAACCGGCTGCTCCTGACAGAGTCTCGACTGTATAGGCAACTCCCTGTCCTTCGAAAATCCCCTCAGCCCTTTTTAAAACGCCAAGAGCATCCTCTCTGAGTCTGGCCTGAAGATCCTTAACCAGCAGTTCCGGGACTTCCGGCATATTGCCATGCCATTCATAGCAATTAATGATAGCAACTTGAGAACCAAACATCTTCGCCAGATCGAGCGTATATTTGGCAGCATTTATGGAATGGCTGGAGCCATCAAAAGGAAGAAGAATTTTGTTGATTTTCATGCTGGACCTCCCGTGCAAAGAATGGAATGTATAAGATTATTCTATAGCCAGCCAACACGAACACTATAATACCTGGAATAGCTTAATCAAACGGATGAGGCAAAAATATGTGAGGAATATATCTTTCCAGCATAAGAGCACGATGCACGTGGACGTGGGAGCCAGATTTTCATTGCACGATTAATATTTAAAACTATACTCATAACAGCATGAATTCCTGATAAACGGGAGAAGCTCGGAATTCGTTCATTACTCTTTCGAGAAAGTATAACAAACTACTTTACAGGCAATAAAATACTCATCTCTGGTTGATGTCATGTATCAAGATGTCTTGAAATTCTGGTTTGAAGAGATCAATCCATCGCAATGGTGGAAGAAAGAAGACGAATTCGATCAACTGATCGCCGAGAGATTTTCCGCTATCCACGGCAGAGCAGTCCGGTGCGAACTATTTACCTGGCGGGAAAATGCCCGGGGAAGACTGGCAGAGATTATTGTACTGGACCAGTTTTCAAGAAATATGTTCAGAGAATCACCACTGGCCTTTGCCAATGACCAGATGAGCCTGGCACTTGCCCAGGAGGCAGTTGCACTGGGCATAGATATGATCCTCACGCCTATCGAAATGGGGTTTATCTACCTGCCATACATGCACAGCGAATCCAAAATAATTCATGCGGTTGCAGAAAAAATATACCGCCAGAACGGGAGCCCGTCCGGTTTGGCATGGGAAATGAAGCATAAGGCGATAATCGACAGATTTGGTCGCTACCCACATAGGAATGGTATTCTGGGGAGAAAATCGACCGAAGAAGAGCTCATTTTTCTACAACAGCCAAACTCCAGCTTCTAACTCCGGTTGCGGCAATATCCGGGGATTTTGTTTAATGCCCTCAAGGGGCATTAAACAGAGTGGAATACCTTCAGCAATAAGACAAACTCTCAAACTCTCAAACTCTAAAAGAGGAGAAATCAATGGACAAGTGGGTATGTACAATTTGTGGTTACGTTTACGATCCTGAAAAAGGCGATCCTGACAACGGAGTGAATCCCGGCACCGCATGGGAGGACGTCCCAGGTGACTGGTTATGTCCTATTTGCGGTGCCTCCAAGGACGATTTTGAAAAAGAAGCATAACCGGGGCGTTACGGGGACGCCTTAAGGACTTTTTCAATCGTCGGCAAAGGGTTATTGAACTTGAAATGAGATTCCATGCTCGGTAACCCCATTATTGCCATATCCGTGGGTATTCCATGTGGCCTGCATTGGCTGTTTTGTCCCGTTGTTATCTGTGGCACGGGACAAAACCGTGTACGAACCCGCCTGGGAAACCGTAAACACATACTGCCATTGCCGCCACGCAAAAGGTTCATCCGGCCCAAGGAAGTTTGCAGGCTGCCATGTCGCGCCGTTATCTGTTGAAATATCGACCTTGGCAACGGTCGATTCCCCTGCATAGGCGGCACCCAGGATGGTGATATCACCAACCGGAAACACCGCATCTCCTTCCGGCTGGGCAATGATTGATTTCAAACTGATTTCAGTGACCGGCACGCCGGTTTTAGGATCCTGGCCCTTATCAAATACCCGGTAAACATTGTCCATAAAAAACCCCTGATACGGTTCGCGCATAAGAGTTATTTTACTTAACCATTTAACGCAGTTGGCCCCGGTCCACCCAAGCGCCAGCGCCCGCAGCGGAAAACCGTGGCTGAGCGGCAGAGGTTCTCCGTTCATCTCATAGGCAAGCAAGGTCGTGGACAACGCCTTTGCCAGGGGTATACTGCGAACGAACTTGATCTGCGCCTTGCCTAATGGTTTATCAAATCCTTCAAAGGCGACATGATGGGTATCTGCATTAATTTCTGTTTTGTCGAGCAGATCTTTTAACCATACACCACCCCAGACCGCATTGCCTACCCCGCCTATTGTCCACGGGTTACCCGAGGCTTTTTGTGCAAGCAGGGAGCGACTGTTGCCCGAACATTCGAGGGTGTTGGCGACAATCGCCTTTGGCATGCGCAGTAAAGTTTCGTAATCGATGATGAGCGGGGTCTGCACATTCCCCCCGATGGCAAGTCGCCATTCGGACAGCTCAATTTCCTTATCCGGTATTTCCCCCTGATTTCGGTTGAAAAAATTTTTATTCGCAGTTATCCACGAAGTTAAAGAGTGTTTGGGGGTCTCGGCATTAAGGGGTTTTTCGCTCATAACACGTTTGTCGGATTCATTCATCTGTATTCCTCCATTAATATGCCAGATATGCGGCGAGAAACTGATCGAAATTCACTGTATCGCCCGCTTCAAGCTGCTGCTGTTTACGAAGTGACTCTTCGGCTGCCCCGGCCAGGTCCTCCAATACTGCAGCATCCGAAGTCAAACCCAGAAAGAAATCTTTGTGTGCCCGGCTTTTTTGTAAAATCCACTCGGTATATTCCAGGCCGGTTTTCTGCAGGGCCGCCAGCACCCTGGCAGATGGCGTCAAACCCGGGTCTTCCAGTTTCCGCATTTGCTCATCTATCGCCATACTGTAATCCTTTGTCCGATGCACCCGGTCCAGCAGCTCACCGGTCATTTTTATCTTCTCAATCAATGCGTTGCCAATCCCTGCAAGGGTGTCCTCTCCCCGGGGAGTGACCAGCAGCAACCCTGGTTCGCGTCCCCTGGTCAATACTTTATGCAGGTTGTCGATCACCATCCGGCATTCAGCCGGACAGAGAACTGCATCGCTCATTAACAGGCAGCTGATGAGAAAAGCGTCGAGGAACAGGGTCTGCGGACGGTCAATGCCCACCGGCAGGAAAGGATTAATGTCCAGGAGCCGAACTTCTATATACTCGACACCGCTTGTCCGCAGGGCAGCAAGAGGTTTTTCTCCTGATCGGATGCCCCTTTTCGGCCGAATGTCACTGTAGTATTCATTTTCAATCTGCAAAACACTGCTGCTCAGCTGGCGATAGTGCCCATCAACTTTGACACCTATTTTCTCGTAGGGCGGATAAGGGGTATGGATCGCTTTATCAAGTGAGGCGATAAACGTTTTCAGGTGATTAAAGCAGACATCCAGAGAGGACTGCGCTTTGGTTGAATAGCCAAGATCGCTCATCCGCAACGAGGTGGCGAATGGCAGATACAATGTCCTGTCGCTCATGGAATGCAGGGTATGGGATTTTCCATGTAAAAAGGAAGCATCCACCGCCGGAGAGGCACCAAAGAGATAGAGGAGGAGCCATGAATAGCGGCGAAAATTGCGAATCATTTTGAAATAACTGGACGACCGAAATGATTGCAGCGCATCGTTATTTCCCTGTTGCTCTTGAAACGATCGCCAGAAGGCATCGGGCAGCGAAAAATTATAATGAATACCGGCAATGGTCTGCATCATTTTGCCGTAACGGTGCTCAAGACCGACCCGGTATATATGTTTCAGTCGGCCAACATTCGACGAACCGTATCGGGCAACGGGGATTGCCGCGGCATCAGGAATATGACAGGGCATGCTTCCCGCCCAGATGAGCTCTTCTCGCAGGTGGCCATAGGTAAAGTGATGCAGGTGTTCCAGAAACTCTACTGCTGTCGCACCGTCAGCAAAAGCCGGAGTCACAAATTCGAGAAGGGCTTCAGAAAAATCGGTTGTAACAGTTCCATTGGTCAACGCAGAACCGAGCTCCTCAGGATGTTCTTTTTGCGACAACTGCCCCGAATAGTCGACTCGCAAGCCCTCTTTTTCAATACCTCGCAAGGCACCTTCTAAAAGCGGGCTGGTGCCTGTTTTTACCAGTCGCTCCAGTTGTTGTTCCAGGTTGGATTCCAATGTTTCACTCTTTTTATTTATAATCAGATGACAGCCGGCCCAAAGGGATTTCAATTCCCGCTTACCGGAGTTAATCGTAAGGGATATATCGCTGGGGGAGCTCCGTCAAGCACAGAGATACAATCCCCTGCAACAATCATTTTTAAAGCTTTACCAAAGATAAGTCGTTTGACAGGATAAACACGACGTTTTATCAGTATTTTTTGTAAACGTCTACCTGCCCCGAATCAATATGCACACCGCACATATCCGGCAATGGTGAATTTCTGCAGTTCGACCGTTCAGAAGCTCTACCTTTAATTGACAGTAATATTTCATATTTTACAGGGGATATTCCATGAAGCTTTATTTCGCAACAGGTGCATGCTCTCTGGCGCCGCATATCATTCTCCGGGAAACCGGTTTGCCTTTCCAGCTGGAACGCGTCGATTTGGGCAAACATCAGCTGGCCAATGGCCAGGATTATTATCTCATCAGCAAACGTGGCCAGGTGCCGCTGCTGGAACTTGACGATGGCCGGAAGATTACCGAAGGACCGGTAATCAGCCAGTATATTGCCGAGCTGGCCGGGCGCAAAGACCTGCTGCCGCCGAGCGGTGAGCTGGAAAGGTACCACGTGCTCGAATGGCTGAACTTCATTTCATCGGAGCTGCACAAGTCTTATTCTGTATTGTTCAACAAAGAGCAACCGGAAGAGGCCAAAGCAATTACCCTCCGAGCTCTACGTAAAAAATACGAGTGGGTGGCGCAACAGTTGAAGGGTAAAGACTATGTAATGGGCGACAATTTCACGGTAGCTGATGCATATCTTTTCGCGGTGACGAATTGGGCCAAAATTTTTGCCCTCGATCTGTCCGACCTCGAACCAGTCCAGGCATTCCAGAAGAGGGTCAAAAGCAGGCCCGCCGTGCTCGAAGCCCTCAAAGCCGAAGGCCTTGACTCCTGACCCCGGTAAACGGGAAAATATTTTGCAAGGCCCGCAAAGGATATTTTCCCGGGTTTTGCGAAATCGGTGGTTATCGCCGTGACGCAACCAGGCGGAGCTGCAGACTGATCACATCAAATACCTTATGCATGCCTAAATGCTCAAAAAACCGGGAGGAGCCATAAATCACCTGCCATCGGGTCCGGTCAATATCAAAATGGGCTTCCAGGACCAGAGAATCATCGGCGATGCGGACAACGGTGGCGTCAAACTCAAGATCAGCTGCAACCCCGCGTAATTTTAATTCGCCATTGACATGGTAATTGAAGGCAGTCAACCAGCCGGGTTCGATGCGCCCGGCTTTCTTGATGGTAAAAACCGCTTTGGGGAACAGTTTTGTAAAGAAAAAATCGTCTGACCGCAGATGGCTTTCCAACACTGGCTGCAAGGCATCTCCCTGCAGATTTTTGTTATGGATAGTGGTCATGTCGATGTCAATCGATCCGGAGATTATGCTCTCTTTGATGACAAGCTCGCCGGCGGCAATATCCACGGTACCGAAATGGCGGGAATTTGGATTGCGGCCCACCCACTCCACCTCGCTTGCCTCAGGATCCAGCTGGTATTGCCCGTCGGCTAATATCACCGTTGTCTGAAGGTCCTCCTGCCGATCGGTTGCCTCCCCTGTCAGCTCATAGTTCGCCTCGCACCATGCTTCCAGTCCTCCATCGACAAACGACACCTGTTCATAGTTGGCCCGATCCATCTTTTCCAGGGCAACAGCTGCATCCCGGCTGCGCCTGCTCGAGCCATAGACAACAATGGGCCGGCTTTTATCTGCCACAATTCCAGCCAGATCATCAAGGAATGAAACCTGGAACACGCAGGCATTATCGGCACCAGGGATGTGCCGCCCGGCAAAATGCTCGGGTGACAACAAATCTATGACAACTGTGTCTGGTTTCCTGGTTAAGAGGGTTTGTAAAGCATCGACGCTCACTCGATTCTGGTCAAATTTTGAAGTCATGGCTTTTCTCAGTTAAATGAAGTTCATACACATTTCTGTCGTCCGACCGGATTGCTCTTGCTGCACTGCATGCAAAGGAGTTCTTTCATGAACATCCTTTGGCTATCCCCCCACTTTAAACACAAGACATTGATCAGGCCAGGTACCATTATTATTTCTACGCACCATCAGCAACCAAGTCAGCAAATTTTATATTTCTCCCGGAGCATCTGGGACAGGTGATTGACCATTGAAAAGGCGTTTTCTACCGTTTTTCCCTTGTCTGGATTGACCAGGCAGCATGTCGCCGGCGACAGCATACTCTGGGCGATTATTTGTTCCATATCCACGCCTTTTTTGCCTAGATACTGCCAGATACCTTCCAGTTTCATAATGAGAAAACCAAGGCTTTCCTTGGCAAACACCTCATAGCCGGTCGGCACGATCCCCCAGACCAGCACCCCGCCCCTATCGAGAAATTTCTTAATCGACCCGGTGCAGGCAGAAAATATTTCCGCATTGGTGTAGATATCTAAAGAGAGAATATCCATATCCAGATTGAGCAGAAAATCCCAATCCGGATTGCCGCAAAGATGGATGCCACGGGGGCCGTCGATCATGGCGAAGAAATCATCCAGGTCGGCTTTGGCTTTCTGTTCACCGTAGCCGGACATCGCCGAAAAAATAAATTGTAGTCCGGGTTCATCTATGAACATGAAAGCATTGGGATTACGCTCCTTTAATCTGGTGAGCTGAATGTTAATTCTCTTGGCCATAAATTCCATCAAAAAGGGCCGGATAGTATCGTCAAAGAGAATCGGGCGATCATCCTGATCAAGAACATTAAACCCAAAACTGATGGGACCTTCGAGCTGACCGCGAATAGCTGGCCGATCAGCAAGATCGCGTTTTAAAAAGTCGTGATAGACCACTGAATATTTTTCGCTTATATCGAAGTATGCCGGGTCGTCAAAGCGGCTCATGGTTTCTTCAAATTCATCAATGAATTTCGGCATGGAAAAGCGCAGCGTCTTGTTTTCCACATCCAGCACAATACCTGGAAAATGCTCGGCTGCCTGGACGTACATATCTTCGTAATAACTGAAATTTGGCAGTTGCGGCCAAAAAGGGACATCCAGCGAGAGGGCGAGATCAAGCGCCTGCTGCACATCAGTCTGCGGCATTACGGCCATGGCCGTGGTCAAGAGATTTCCGGGTATGGGCATGAGCTGTTCTCCTCTGGTGATTATTTTGTGGCCATTGTATATTGTGGCCATCCGCCTGCCGCTTATGGCAGGTATGAAAGAGCAGAAACTCAGATAATCTGCAATTATATGACGTAAGTCAATTACCTGTTATGAAAAATTGTGTTAGAGACATAACACGGTACCATTTCTACCGCTATGGGCGAAAGAGGATACTTGGCAGAATCCTGGATGCGGCACCGTTCAGGCATCATAAAAGGAGAAGGAATATATGAAAGAACCATCTGAGGAAACTTTTAATCCTGTGCATATTTCCGAGCAGGATGTGTTCGAGGCGATGAAACGCATCGCAGGCTATATCGATATCACCCCCGGCGACTTCAAGGAAGTATACCAGACCGCCTATTCTCTGGCGATTACAAGGCTGCTCAACAGCCTGACCGCCGGCAATATCATGAGCCAACCGGTTTCGTGTGTGCAGCAGGAAATGGCCCTTGTCGACGCTGCCCACCTGCTTGCCGAAAAACAGATTTCCGGCGGACCTGTTGTCGACCGGGACGGACGGGTAGTCGGCGTTGTCTCGGAAAAAGATTTCCTCAAAGAGATGGGCTTTGGCGAAACCCCGTCCTTTATGCAGATAGCCACCCATTGCCTGAACAGCAAGAGCTGTATGATCGGCAATTTACGCCACAGGACAGTCGGCGATATCATGACCAGGCCGCCGATAACCGCTGATTCGGAGATGACCATCGGCACCATTTCCACGCTTTTTGCCAAGCGGCAGATCAACCGTTTGCCGATTATTGATGCTGATGGACGACCAGTTGGCATCGTCACCCGTACCGATCTGGCACACTCCTTTCATGACTTATTAGCGAGGCCGAAATCATGAACTATCTGCAAAAAATGAAAGGCGGTGGACAAAGTCCGCCAAGGGTTGGCCTGACGGAAGTCCTCTGGTCCTGGATTGGCAGCTTTTCCGGCCTGGCAGCCGTTTCACTCATCCACTATAAGATACTCGACCAGACCGGCTTGCTACTGATAATCGGCTCCTTCGGAGCCTCGGCAGTTCTCATCTATGGCGCTATTCGCAGCCCTCTGGCCCAGCCGAGGAATCTGCTCGGAGGCCATGTCCTTTCGGCTATTATCGGGGTGACAACCTTCAAATTGCTGGGTGGACAACCCTGGCTGGCCGCAGCCATTGCCGTTTCCACCTCGATTGCGATAATGCACCTCACCGGCACCCTGCATCCCCCAGGCGGTGCTACCGCTCTGATCGCCGTTATCGGCGGTGAAAGCGTCCACAATCTCGGCTACCTCTATGTGTTGATGCCGACCGCCCTAGGGGCAATTGTCATGCTCATTATTGCCCTGATCATTAATAATATACCGAAGAACCGGAAGTACCCGGAATTTTGGTTTTAGCAATGTCATGACTTTGGTAATGGCGTAATTGTCTCGCTGGGACCTTCATTCAGCAGGTCCTCCATATACGCCCGGCCAATCTCGGCCACACTCCAGGCCTGGGCAATACAACCGCGTGGCGTGTGGGGGGCATCACCATCGAAGATCTCCGATATCTGGCCAATGCCGGCCTCGGCCAGATGATTTCTGACAGCCTGCAGCAATTTCAATCCCTGTTTCTGACCGGTCTTGCCCCGCACCCGCACCAGAGCGGTAAGATAAGGGCCCAGCAGCCAGGCCCACACCGTGCCCTGATGGTAGGCTGAGTCACGCAAAAAAGGACTGCCCTCATATGTGGGATGATAATCCGGATCCTGCGGGGAAAGACTTCGTAAGCCAACCGGAGTCAACAGATGATCTTCTATAGTTTTAAGCACCTGCCTTGCTCGGTTGCGACCCAGTAAAGGAAATGGCAGACTGAGAGCGAGAATCTGGTTCGGTCGGATAGCACCATCCGACTTTTCACCGTCGATCACGTCGAAAAGATATCCGCCTTGCGGATTCCAAAATACCTGGACAAAGCGTTTCACAACCTTTTCAGCCAGGGCCTGGTATATTTGGGCCTTTTTATTGCGACCGACCGTCTGCAGCAACCGGGCATAGATGGCCAGAGCGTTGTACCAGAGAGCGTTAATTTCCACGGCCTTGCCGTTTCGCGGCGTAACCACCCAATCACCAACCTTGGCATCCATCCAGGTAAGCTGAATATCGGGATTACCTGCCGCCAGCAGACAGTCACTCGCCATGTGAATACCGTAGCGCGTGCCGCGCTGGTGCCAGTCCAATATGTCGGCCATTGCCGGCAGAAGCGTCTCTTTCAAGAAAACCTTATCCTGGGTGTAAAGGAAGTGCTTATAGGCCGCCACAAAAAACCACAGGGTTGCATCCACCGTGTTGTACTCCGGCTGTTCACCAACATCGGGAAAACGATTGGGCAGCATGCCTTGATCAATATTTTCGGCAAAGACGCGGAGAATTTTTTTGGCATCGTCATAGCGCCGGGTGATCAGGGTCAACCCGGGCAGAGCAATCATGGTATCGCGGCCCCAATCGGTAAACCAGTGATACCCGGCGATGATGGTCTTCAGATCAGCACCGCGCCGAACCACAAACTGGTCGGCGGCCAGGCTCAAAGCCTGGGTCAGATCATCGGCTATCGGCAGTACAGTGATCAGATTTTTTCGCCGTGCTCTTTCTCCGGCCAACAGGTTCTCCGCATTTCGACTGATCGGATTTTCTGTTGAGACGATGAGAGTCAATTGGGCTCCGGCTTGAAGCGATATGGTGAAAATTCCCGGGGTAAAGAGATCTTCATGAAAGTCCAGGCCTCGTTCTTTTTCGCGCAAATACTCGAAATTGTAGTACCAGTCAGCTCTCGCCGTAAAGCTTGTCCCCGGCACAAGCATATACAGGGTTGGCACCTGCGCATAGGGCTGGTATGACCAGACATTGTCTGCAAGCTGTGACTCCCGGTTGATGTTGGCGTTGGCTTGCGTCAGGCTGTGATACTCGCGACCGGCCACGAAAGGACGAAGCTCCAGCTGAAATTCCCCCGGCGCTTCGATGACTTTGTATTGAATGACCGTGGTATTCTCCCCATGGATTGCAACCACCCTCTTTTGCAGGACGATGCTGCCCGCCTCATAGGTGAAAAGCGGGGAAAAATCCTGGGTGAAAGCGGTAAGATAACGATAGCCCTGGGGGTGAACAGAGCCTGGATAGACATTTGTACCAAGCTCGATGCGTGTAGCATCGTGCACCAGGGTTTCCTCCAGTTTGGTAAGAAGTACCATTCGCCCAACAGGAGGATGCGTAGCTGCAACCAGCAGGCCATGGTAGCGCCTGGTGTGACCATTGCTGATGGTGGAACTGGCCCAGCCGCCGATACCATTGGTTTCCAGCCACTCGCGCCCAATCGCCTCGTCAAAATTCTGCGTTACGGATCGATCCAGATGAATAGCCATGAATCCCCCTCTCTGTATCATTTACGTCTATTACTTACCCACCGGTTGCAAATCCGGGGTACAAGGTCACCATATGTATTACTTTGTCTGCCTGTTCGGTCCACCTGACTGCTGAATCAGCTTAGCTACCAGTCCCGTCCAGCCGGTCTGATGGCCGGCGCCCAGTCCAGCACCGTTGTCACCATGAAAGTATTCGTTAAACAAGACATACTCCCGCCAGTGCGGATCATCCTGGAACAGTCGATTTCCACCGTAAATCGGCCGCTCGCCTTTGCCATCACGCACGAACAATTTGATCAAGCGCCGGGACAGTTCGGTTGCAACTTCGCCGAGATCCATCATCTGCCCTGAGCCGGTGGGACATTCCACCTGCAAAGCATCACCATAGAAGTGATGGTACTTCTGCAGGGATTCGATCAACAGATAGTTGATGGGAAACCAAACCGGCCCGCGCCAGTTGGAATTGCCGCCGAACAGCCCACTGGTCGATTCAGCCGGCTGGTAGCCAATGGTATGGGACAGGCCATCAACCCGGAAGGAGTAGGGTTGATCGAGGTGTAATTTGGATATCGAGCGGATTCCGTAAGGAGACAGAAATTCCTTTTCATCCAGCATGGGCTGTAACACCCGGACCAAACGCTCACGGTTAATGATCGACAACAGCCGCCGCGAATTCTTTCCCGGCGATTTAACACAGGCAACATGCCCCTGATCGCGGAGATACACCCGATTTTCAAAAAACCAGTTCATTCTCCGTTTAAAGACCGGCAGACTCTCGACCAGATCATGTTCAAGCGTCTCTACGGCCAGCAGTGGCATTAAACCCACCAGGGATCGAACCTTGAGGGGGATCATACTGCCATCCGGCATATGCAGGGTGTCGTAAAAGAAGCCGTCTTTTTCATCCCACAGGCTCACCCCTCCGCGGTAATCACCAGCCATGGCCTGGGCGATGCGCAGGAAATGCTCAAAAAATTTACTGGCGGTATCCTGATAAACGGGGTCGATCGTAGCCAGTTCAAGGGAGATTTTCAGCAGTATCAGACTGTAAAAACCCATCCAGGCCGTCCCGTCGGATTGATCGATGTGTCCACCGGTTGGCAGCGGAGCACTGCGATCGAAGATGCTGATGTTATCCAGCCCGAGAAATCCGCCCTGGAAGACATTGCGGCCATCGTCATCCTTTTTATTCACCCACCAGGTGAAATTCATCAACAGCTTGTGAAATATTCCTTCCAAAAAATGCGTGTCTGCCCGCCCCTGCTGCTTCGCGTCAATTTTATACACCCGCCATGCCCCCCAGGCGTGGACTGGGGGATTGACATCGCCAAACTTCCACTCATAGGCAGGCAGAGCCCCGTTAGGATGCATGTACCATTCACGGCCCATCAGATCAAGCTGGCGTTTGGCAAATCCAGCATCCACCAGTGCCAGCGGGATGGCGTGAAAGGCCAGATCCCAGGCGGCATACCAGGGATATTCCCATTTGTCGGGCATGGAAACGATATCGAAATTATTCAAATGTTCCCAGTCGTGGTTTCGCCCGCTTGTTCGGGACGCAGGCAGATCCGCCTGTTCCGGGTCACCATGCAGCCACTGCTCCACATTGTAATAATAAAATTGCTTGCTCCAGATCATCCCGGCCAGGGCTTGACGCTGGATCGCTGTCTGCTCGGGGCCGACGTCACGTTGGATGGCTGCATAAAAGGCATCGGCCTCGGCCACGCACCGGTCAAAACAAGATGCAAAATCGGCAAAGGGACTCGCCAAGGCAGAATTGGCAAGCCGCAGCCGCAGGGTACATGATCCCTGGGCGGGAACCTGACAGCTATACCAGGCGGCAGCTTTCGTGCCTTCACCAGCTGGATTCACCGCGTTTTGTTCGCCATCAATCACATGGCGATGCAAACCATCTTTAACATAGGCACTCCCATTGGGTTGGCCGGAGAGCCGCTCTGTATTGGTTTCGTTGTCAGTGAACAGCAGCCGGGGTTGACCATCTTCATTCAATGTGTCGGCGTAGAGAAAATAATCGCCGGCCGCCGGATGAGAAAGATGCACGGCAGCGCCACCATTCGAGTCGCCAATCTTTTTCAGCAGCGGACGGCCCGGAACATCGCTCATCGGCCCGGCGTCATACCCCCAGCTCCAGGTGTTGCGAAACCAGATCGTGGGGAGGAGGTCCAGTAAAGCCGCTTCAGGTCCGCGATTATGGGCCGTTATCCGGATCAAGATGTCGTCGGTATCTGCCTTGGCATATTCCACAAAGACATCAAAATAGCGCTGGTCGTCAAAGACGCCGGTGTCCAGCAACTCATACTCAAAATCCTTGAATCCCCGACGCCGGTTCTCAGCCACCAGATCAGCGTAGGGAAAGGCAGCCTGCGGGTATTTGTAGAGCATTTTCAAATAGCTGTGCGTCGGCGTGGCGTCAAGATAATAGTAGTACTCCTTGACATCCTCGCCGTGGTTGCCTTCAGGGCCGGCAAGACCGAACATTCGCTCTTTGAGAATAGGGTCGTTATGATTCCACAGCGACAGGGCAAAGCAGATATATTGATAACGGTCGGAGATACCGGCAATACCGTCTTCTCCCCAGCGATAGGCTTTGCTGCGGGCATGATCGTGTGGAAAATAATCCCAGGCGCTGCCATAGGGACTGTAATCTTCTCTTACAGTGCCCCAGGAGCGCTCACTGAGGTACGGTCCCCATTTTTTCCAATTGGCCTTGAGGTCCAGATGATCTTGCAGTCGTTGGTGTTCAGCTGTCATTTTCATAATATATCTTCCCCCTGCGAAGCGCTCTGTTTCCTCAGGAAAATTAACGCCTTAAGGCCATGAGATTATGGAAAATACTTTTAACGGTCGGAGTAAGACGTTCACGGTTATATGCATCACCGCATTGCCGAATAGCTTCAGCGGCTGTCGGATAGGGATGAATTACCCCGGCAAGTTGGCCAAGCCCCATTCCGCCCTGCATCGCCACGGTGATCTCACTGATCATGTCACCGGCATGGCTGCCGACGATAGTTGCCCCCAGGATCTGATCCTTTCCTTTAGCTACATGGATTTTGACATAGCCGAAGGCAATTCCATCGACAATACCTCTGTCCACATCACTCAACTCACGTTTAAAGGTGGTAAAAGGGATATTGCGCTCCTCGAGATCTTTCTCATAAAGCCCGACATGGGCGACCTCCGGATCGGTATAGGTTGCCCAGGGAACCAGCAGCTCCGATACCTTGTCGCGACCAAAGAACAGGGCGTTTTTGATGACAAGACGAGCCATGAAATCGGCCATATGGGTAAACTGATATTTACTGGCCACATCCCCGACGGCAAAAATATCGGGGTTTGTGGTCTGAAGTTTGTCGTTTACCACCACACCCTTCCGGACATCAAATTCCACTCCGGCTTTTTCTAAGCCCAAGCCAATAACGCTAGGTTTTCGGCCGGTGGCTATCAGCAGGGCGTCAAATTCGAGGAATTTTTCCGTGCCGTCTGCCTCCAGAACAACACGTATCACCCCTTTTTCACCCTGCTCCTCGATGCGTTTGTAGCTTGCGTTAAAGGCAAAGGACACTCCGTCTTTTTGCATCGACTCTTTTACTATTTGCACGGCCTCCGGATCTTCCTTGGCCAGGATCTGCTCATTGCGGGAAAAGACCGTCACCTGGGAACCCAGCCGTTGAAAGGCCTGGGCCAGCTCAAGTCCTATAGGGCCTGCGCCGATAATACCAAAGCGCTTCGGCAATTCCGTCAGATTGAACACCGAGTTATTCGTGAGAAAGGGAACATCAGCCAGGCCTGGGATATTGGGAATGGCAGCAGTCCCGCCGGTGGCAATCACCGCTTTAGCAAAGTTGAGTGTTTTACCGTTTACTTCAATACTTTTTTTCCCGGTAAAAACGCCCCTGCCCATGAAGACGTCAACACCGAGTTGATCCGAATATCTTTTTGCCGAATCAACCGGCGAGATCTGCGCCCGCAAGCGGCGCATGCGCTCCATCACATAGCCAAAATCAACGGAGATCTCGCCTTCAATTTTTACGCCGAACTGGCCGACATCACGCACGGCAGCGACCGCCCTTGCACAGCGCAACAAGGCCTTTGACGGCACACAGCCGACATTGAGACAGTCGCCGCCCAGAAGATGCGACTCAATAAGGGCCACACGGGCGCCAACCCCTGCCGCCCCGGCAGCCGAGACCAGCCCCCCTGCCCCCGCACCTATCACCACCAGATTGTAGGAGGCTTTAGGTTCCGGATCCAGCCATTTTTTGGGATGGACGTTATCAAGGAGTTTGGCGTTATGCGCATCAAGAGGAGAGACGCCGATGGCCTCAAGATGAATCTGATCCATATTTCCCAGTTCAGCATCAGGTTCCGGCAACGATGGCTGCAGGGAATGACCTGTACCTTTCATTGAGGTGAGGGAGCCAAGAAAGTCGGACCATTTGACGGCACTGCCATCCGCGACTTCATCCGGCAGGCCACCATGATCTTCGTCGGAGGCAAAGCGGTAAAAAAGAAACTCATTTTTAAAGGCATGGGCACGCTGGACATGATGAAATATGCCGCTATGCAGCATGACATTGCCGAGACGAACGGCATCATCCTCATCTACGGCCAACCCCTGTTCAATCAGTTTGCCAACCGCTTCACTGCCAACGAAACAACTCGCATAGGTTTTTGCTGGAAAACCATATTGACGATCAGCAATATCGACAATCGCCCGGAATGATCGCCGCAACTCATTGAGGTCCATGCCTTGCAAAGACACCTGGTCATCATCAGAATTATTCGTACTCATTGCTTCATTCTCCCTCGTATTATGATGGCGAATCGCGCATATATTTCCGCCGCAGGGCACCTCTCATGATTGTGACCACTGATGAACAAAGACAGGGTCAGGTTCCGTCACCTGCTGGAGGCGGATTGCGTTTTGCTTTGTAGAAAGACAGCATTTTTTTTACCGTGATTGGGAAAAGGCCAAGAATGACAAACGACGTTAAAACGCCTGGTGACACGATGCCGGACAAAGAGTCGATTTTAGCCAGCTCCTTACCGGCGTTGACAAAAACAATGGTTCCGGCAAACATACCAACCTGCGACACCCAGTAAAAGGTAAACATCCGCATCCGGGTGAGCCCCATGAGCAGGTTGATCACAAAGAAAGGAAAAATCGGCACCAGGCGCAGAGAAAAGAGATAAAATGCCCCCTCCTTTTCGACGCCGGTGTTGATGGTCGCCAGTTTATCCCCGAACCTGTTCTGCACCCACTCCCGCAGAAGAAAGCGGGAAACCAGGCAGGCCAGGGTGGCACCAATGGTGCTGGCGAACGAGACGACGAGTGTACCCACCACAAGACCGAACAATGCGCCTCCCGCCAGGGTGAGCACCGCGGCGCCCGGCAGCGACAAGGCGGTAACCGCGATATAAATCCCCATATAACCTGCAATTACCAGAAAGCGGTTTTCCAGATAGAGCGCTTGAAATTTTTCCTGCGACGACTTGATGTAATCGAGGGTAAAATACTGTCCCAGCTCAAAATACCGGAAAGCGACAATGCCCAGAATGATGGCGCAGGCAATGACGATCTTTTGCATAATTTTTTTATTGGTGCCTTCTGCCATAAATTTTTACCCTTCAAATAGTATACGTATTCGATGTCACCTTGCCGCCATGACCTGTCCAGTCGGTATGAAAAAACTCCCCACGCGGTTTATCATTGCGCTCATAGGTGTGACCGCCAAAATAATCACGCTGCGCCTGCAGCAGGTTGGCGGGCAGCCGGGCACTGCGATAGCCGTCATAATAGGCCAGCCCCGCGACAATCGCCGGCATGGGGATACCGATTTCAATGGCCTTCGCTGCCACCCGGCGCCAGCCGAACTGGGCCTGGTGGATGGCAGTACGAAAAAAATCATCAAGGAGGAGATTCTCCAGGCCCGGATTTTGGTCAAAGGCCTGCTTGATGTTGCCGAGAAAAGCGCTCCGGATAATGCAGCCGCCGCGCCACATGAGGGCGATACCGCCGTAGTTCAGTTTCCAGCCGTATTCTCGAGCCGCATGACGCATCAGCATGTACCCCTGGGCGTAGGAAATAATTTTCGAGGCGTAAAGGGCATCGCGCACATACCCCACGAACTCGTTGACGTCGCCTGCAAACCTGGCTTTCGGGCCATCAAGCACTTCGGCAGCCTCAACCCGCTCCTTCTTCATTGCCGACAGGCAGCGGGCGAACACCGCCTCAGCTATAAGGGTCAGCGGGATACCCGACTCAAGGGCATTGATCCCTGTCCACTTGCCGGTGCCTTTCTGGCCTGCAGCGTCGAGAATATTGTCTATCAAAGGGGTGCCGTCCACATCCTTATGACCAAGGATATCGGCCGAAATTTCCATGAGATACGAATCAAGGACCTCTTTATTCCATTGGCCAAACACGGACTGGATCGCATCCGTATCCATACCGAGCCCCCGGTGCAGGAAATCATAGGCCTCACAGATAAGCTGCATGTCGCCGTATTCAATGCCGTTGTGCACCATTTTGACGTAATGCCCTGCGCCTTCTTCGCCGACCCAGTCACAGCAAGGGACTCCATCGACTCGGGCAGCGATGGCCTGAAAGATATCTTTTACATACGGCCATGCATCAGGATTGCCGCCCGGCATGATAGATGGTCCTTTACGTGCGCCTTCCTCACCGCCGGAAATGCCGGTACCGACAAACAAAATTCCCTTTTTGGCAAGGTCTTGCGTCCGTCGATTGGTGTCTGTATAGAGTGAATTGCCACCATCAATTATAATATCGCCAGGCTCCAGAAGCGGAACGAGCTTATCGATAAAGGCGTCAACTACCGACCCGGCCTTGACCATCATCATCACCCGACGCGGTTTTTTCAAGCTTTCGACTAATTCGGCAATGGAATGCGTGGGAATTATGTTCGTCCCCTTGCCGGGACCTGCGAGAAACGTATCAATCGTTGCTATTGTTCTGTTGAACACTGCCACCCTGAAACCATGGTCGTTCATGTTCAACACCAGGTTTTGCCCCATGACGGCAAGACCGATCAATCCGATATCTGCCTGTATCATTTTTTCCTCCCTGTTTTGTTCAGGTTTTGTCAGGAATAAATTACTGAGCACCTTGAGTGAGTCTTTCATGCACATACTCTTCAAGCCTGCGCAGATCCTTGGTAAAATTTCTGATTCCCTCGGAGAGTTTCTCCACTGCCATCGGGTCTTCATTGTGCTGCCAGCGCATGTCTTTTTCCAAAAGAGAAATCTTTTCCATTCCCATCGCTTTGGCCCGCGCTGGATCAAGCTTACGCTCGACATCCCCTGCAATGCTTTCCAGTTCGTTGAGTAATTTTGGGGAAATAGTCAATAAATCACAGCCGGCAAGCTCGAGTATCTGGTTGACATTGCGAAAGCTTGCTCCCATGATCTGGGTTTTGTAACCATGTTTTTTGTAGTAGTAAAAAATCTTCCGTACCGACTGCACCCCCGGGTCATCCTCCACCGCATAGGCATCAACCCCGTTTTTAGCCATATACCAGTCGGTAATCCGCCCAACAAATGGGGAGATAAGAGTCACCCCCGCTTCGGCGCAGGCGATCGCCTGCGCAAAGCTGAACATCAGGGTCAGGTTACAGTGAATGCCCTGTTTTTCCAGACTCTCCGCAGCCCGAATTCCTTCCCAGGTCGAAGCCAGCTTGATAAGGACACGGTCTGAATCGATACCGAATTCCCGGTAGATTTCTATCAGCTCGTTGGCCTTACGAATGCTCCCCTCGGTGTCAAAAGATAACCGCGCATCCACCTCCGTCGACACCCGACCCGGGACAATGGAGAGGATCTCGCGACCGAAAAGGACCGCCAGACGATCCATAATAAGGGACTTACGAGCATCCAATGTGCCCGCCTTCGTCTTTCCATACTCCATAGCCTCCTCAACCAGCGGGCGATACTGCGGCAGCTTGGCCGCAGCGTAGATCAGCGAAGGGTTGGTTGTTGCGTCCGTCGGCCTGTATTTACTGATGGAATCAAAGTCCCCGGTATCGGCGACCACGGTGGTCATAGTTTTTAATTGTTCAAGTTTATTCATGATTTCCTCTTCAGTGAGACGATTCCGTCTCTATTATTTAATCCTTTTCTGTCGACTGCTTCTTTATCCCCGGCAACCATGCTGCCCAGGTCTCTACTGTTCATTCAAATTCCAATTATAATCATCGTGGAGACCATTGTCGTAATTCCTCAAGGCAACGGCCAGTCCCCCTTCGGCATAGAGCAATAAATGTTTTATTACCCCCGCTTTGGAACCACCGAAATCAACCTGAAACCATTTGTAGATACTCGAAACATGCAGACCGCCCTTTTCCATCCGCGCTCCCCTGGGGCTGTTGACATACGCTCTGGCACCAGCCTCCAGCAGCTCTTCAGTGTTGACTGCAGTGTAGGCAACCGGCTGCAGGTTGGGGCAGCCCAGGCTGGCGCAGTTCAATGCGTAATGAAGCCGGTTATCCTGGAAGATCGGACGCAAAATGCGATGCTCAATGTCATTTAAGCTGACCTTTTCGCCCTCGATGGTGAGCAGTTTGGCGTCCCAGGGACCATTGCTGAACAAGCCGGGGGAGATGTCGATGTCCACGATACTCTTTACCGGATAATGGTCGAGAATGACTTTAATGGTCAGAGCATTGTAGAGGTTGACCCAGTATGCCTTTTGCTCCTTCGGGTTTAGGGAAGAGACCTTAATCTGCTGGAGGTATCCGAGAAACTCGGCAAGAGTCTGCCGGTCTGCTGAGGAGACGTCCCTATAGCGGAAGCGGTTGATCCCGGACGGATGATTGGTGACAAGGTACTTCTCCAGTATCTTGTTCCAGAGGGAATAATCAACCACCCTGGCATCATCGGCTCTATTCGCCTGCCAGCGAGACCACAAATCGGGGGAAGGAGCAGCCCCTGCCGGCAGGAAGCCAAGCACGGTGAAAAGAAAGAATACAATTACCAGCCAGGATTTCAGTGCATATTTTCGATAAGATCCAGTCTCTTTCATTTGTTTTCTCCTCGTATCTGACCTGATGGACATTGTCGTTTACCTGTATCTCACAATCCAAATGCGGCTGAGTGCGACAGACGCAATCTCCAACAGAATCACCATCTGTACCCCTGAAGCCATACAAAAAAACTGCCATAACCTGCCAACAATCTATACGTCGTAACGAAAAAGAAAACCTTACCGATTTTTTTGCAAGCTGCACATGCCAGGGCTTGTAGATTGTCAGATTGGATTATTTTTTATGCTGCCAGGTATGCAACCTTCTGCAGTCCCAATAAAACTCTGCTGGTCTGAAATATTAGGAATAAAAAGAGAGGTAAGGGCTGAAACCTGGGTTATAACAATATAAGACCGCATCGGGCTTCCCCTGCAGCTTGGTCAGATCAATTGCCGCGTCTTGCCTCTCGCAATTTTTCAGCAGACAATCGGCCCTCTATATACATCGCCAGGCTCTGCACCGCCCGATCTGAGGAGCGGAAGACAGCCATTCCATTTGCAATCAATTCATCGACCAGGGGATCATAGAGACGTCCTCCATCGACGACACCAACAATTGGTTTATCCAGCTCTGCGACAAGTTGAGGCATCGTTCTGGCGATACTCTCAGGATCATCGAAACTGTATCTCGCGGACTCGACTTCTGCAAGCGTACGCATGGCAGGTGAGAGTGGATCGAGCCCTACCACGATGGCATCGACACTGGCATCGCTGGCCAGGCAACCCACAGCCCTGACGTGGGTTGCGTCATCGGCACCGGGATTTATATCCAGAGGATTTTTCACTTCTACCAGAGTATCCAGGTGTTTTTCATGGAGCAGAAGCGTAATTTTTTCAATAGTCGCATGGTTAAAAACGGCCATTTTCATCTGAAAATCATCGGACATAATGTTATCGGCTATTCCGACTGCCTCGAAACCGGCACCACTCACGGCAGCCAGGCGGTTGCCGAAGATCTGTTTGTCATGAAGGCGTTGGGAGAGCATCAACAGATCCTCAAACTGAGAGAAAGTCTGGGCAACAATACCTCCGGACTGGCGCACACAAGACTCACAGACCATATAGTCCCCGGCAAGGGTAGCGGTATGCCCGGAGGTTGCCGTTTGCCCTTCCGGGGTACGACCGGCCTTATAAAGAATCACATCTTTTCCTGCTATGACTGCCTCGCGAAGGGCGCGAATAAAGACCAGCCCGTCGAGATCCTTAAAGCCTTCCGCATAGACCCCAATGGCATCAATTGCCGGATCATCTTTTAAATAGCTGAGCATATCGCCTAAGGTGAGATCATTTTGGTTGCCAACTGAGATCATATAGGCTGGATCAAGTTCAGGACGCTTACTGAATCTGGTAATCATAAAAGCCCCGCTCTGGCTGACAAAAGCAGCATTACGCCTTCGATCTCCTCGCGGTTTTGGAAGTTTCACCTTGGGAATAAAGAGGGTATCGTAATGACCAGGATGAGAAACCACCCCAAGACAGTTCGCTCCCAGAAAAACCGGCCCGCCGCCCTCTTTCCCATGAGCAGACTTTATCCTGGCCATCAATTCAGCTGCCCGTTCGATACTTGCTTCTGTTTCACCCATACCGCCAGCAATCAGCATCACGGTCTCAGCTGCATCCTTTTCGATGACCTGCTCGACAATTTCCGGAACCTGCGCGGATCCGACCGCCACCACTAACAGATCTACTTTGCTTGCAAGAGATGATAAATCCGGAATACATTTAATTTCCTTGAAGACATCCATCCCAGGACGAATAATCTGGATATTCTGCCGGTCATAGCCGTTTGCCAGGATGTTATCCAGGATTACCTGACCAAAGTTAATCCTGGAAACAGAAACCCCGATGATACCGATGGATTTTGGTTTAAGCAGTTGGCCGATTTTCTTAAACGGTCTGCCTGCCGGGAGAGCACCAGGTTTGGCAAACCGACACATCCCGTCCAGCGGGACCATCAAATAATCGGTAAAGGCAAAGGGATTGATTTCCAGCTCTTCAATGACATAAGGGGCAGCAGGATTAACCGGGGAATAATAATTGGCCAGAGCCACCATCGAGTTGAAGCACTCGACGATCTGTTCGTCGGTGACAATCCTGCGCTGCCCGCGAGTCAGCCCAGCCAGTTTCCGGTAACAAATTGTCTTGCGAAAAAGTTCAAAAAATGACTCACCATCGGTGAGCGCAGTTGACGCCGCAACAATAGCCTGTCCTTTACGAAATCTCCTGGCGTAGAGCTCTGTATCAGTACCGCCAAGGCCGGCGCTGATGATCATGCCAAACTCCCTGGTATTGCGGATACCGACGATCAACTCATTGCCGAAGGCCTCCGAGTCAGGCGGCATAAACTGCACCATGAGAACACCGCGAATGTCTCTTGCGATGGCCTGCTGCAACCGCTCCCCGGATAAACCTCTGTACACTTCCGGCCCATGGGATGGATTCCTTTCAATGAGAGCCCCATAGGTTTCTGGAACTTCGGCCATCAAGCGCCGCCATGCAGAGCGGATTTTATCCGCTTTCTTTTCGACGATTCGTACTCCTCCGACCTCCGTTTTATGGATAATTGCCGGCGAGATCACCTTGAGAACGACATTTTCTCCCGGCAGGATCAGCAACTCTTCATCCGCGTACCGGCTACCCTTGATCAGCAGCTTTGTCCTGGGCGGTGTCTCCGCACCACTTTTGCTCAAAAGAGTGTACGTTTCATGCTCATACAGAGCATCTCTCCCCTGCTCTTCTGCCCCACAAAAGAGCTCGGTAATTGCCGCAAAATCTATCGAAAGATTGTTTGACATGCTATTTCCTCTTCTCTTTGAAGGCAATGTAGTGGCGAAAAGCCCCCTGAACCGGCTGTTAATCGCCCCGTTCTGGACATTCTCTCTTTTTGTGGGAGATACTTGAAATTTTGCTCACAGACTCAGCACCTGTATTAAGACATGTTGTTGCCAGCCGTAAGAGCTATCCACAGATTAACGCCGGCGATCAGCATATTCAGGCCAAAGAAAACGCCAATGAGCCAGGCTGTGCCAGAAGCTCCGGACAAAACAACAATCAGACCGAAGATAGCTGTAATCGCATGGCGCAGTTGCCACCATACGGAAGGTTGACCGGTATGCTTTTCTGCCAGCCATCCCATGACACCGGATGCCATCAAGCCGGTTCCTATAATCAGTCCGGCGACAGATAAAGTCAGTTTTGGTGTGGTCAAGAGCAGAAAGCCCAGCAGAACAAACAGCCAGGGTGCCAATTTTGCACCCGAATCTACACCAAGCCGGGCAAGTTGCCAGTTATAAGCAACACCCAATATGCCGCTCGCAAGAACTGCGCCACCAAGAATAAGGACAGAAAACAGACCAAAATAAAAAGGTAAAAGGATCGCCAGTATCCCAATCACTATCATGATACCTGCTGCCATTTTAGCATGAGATATAAACGCATCCGGTACAGGCGAATAGAGTTGCATGAATTAACCTCAATTTTTGGAGTTACATTCCTCAACGCCAACCAATCGGCTGGTATCCTCTGTCTCGCAGACACTGTTCAACGAATCGCATATAGATCTGTGTTGGCCCCGAAGCCTTGAAGGCACCGCCAACCACAGCTGCGGTGGCGGCACCGGCACCACCGATAGCGGCACCGCGGCCGACACTGGCACTCGAGGAAATCGCGCCGACAACAGCACCCGTGGCTCCTCCGACGGCACCGGCTTTGGCCGTATTCGCGGCAAGTTCCCCACCCTTGCCCGCATTGGCTCCGCTTGCCTCAGCGGCTTGCATGCACGCCCTGATGTCGGCATCGGCCTGATATTGACCGACTGCATTCAGATATTGATTGGGATAGAGCACCGGTTTCTTAGAGCTGGCGCAGCCGGTAAAAGACAGAATTGCCAGGAGCAGCAAAATACCAGGAGTTGATCTCATCGTTAGACCTCCACAAGTTGATTCTCTGTATGATATTCTAATCGCTCTTATCGATTATTCCACTCCTGGTCGTGACTACAGTATTGACTCCGGGTTCTTCAATCATACAGTTTAAAGTCCTTGTCCGCACTCATCCGGCACTGATAAATGCATGCGATCCGGGGCAGAAGAAGGCTTTTTGCTTCCCGACAAACAGATACAACGGTCGCTTGTCCATTACCCGGAGAATGGATAAAAAATCTCGTAAAGTTGCTGAATCCCCTGCAGAAGTCGCAATGTCGGCCGCGAGACTTCCTTCTCATCAATTAAATATACCCTGTCCTCCCGGATGGCCTTGATCGACTCGAATCCCGGTTCTTCAAGGATCGTCATTTTATCCACCCGGTTCATTCGCCCATTCTGAGCGAGGAAAACATCGATATCGCCGGCATGAGAGAGTATCCTTTCCTTGCCATAGTCAGCAATATTGCTCAAGTGTCTTGGTATGGCATCCGTTGCAATATTAACTCCCCCGGCACTTTTCACGGCAAAGAGGGAAATTGAATCGGGCGAGAAGGTCCGCATCATTTCGTGGATCGCTTCGAAATAGACTTTGGGCCTTTTGTCATCTGGAATAGCATTAAATTTCATTCGAACCTGAGCCAGTCCCGAGGTGAATTTTTCAATCATTGCCTCCGCTTCCTGTTCTTTTCCGGTCAGTTTCCCCAGATCCTGCCAATAGGCATACATTTCATTGATAGTGGTAGGTTGCAGGGAAACAACGGTTATCCCGACTTTCTGTAACTGGGTGAAGAGTTCGGGATGCCTGGCCTGCAACATCGGCCGGATTAACACCAGGTCAGGACGAGCGGCAATGAATTTCTCGGGATTTTCGCTACTGAACTCAGGTTTGGCAGTAATTGCCGGCGGATAATCGTCATCTCCCGACCTGCCGATGATTTCCTTATCCAATCCAAGGCTTACGAGATTTTCGGTATGGGCACCGTAGAGTGAGATAATCCGGGTAAACGGATGATCGAAGTGAATGGTTTTGCCGCTGAGATCGGTGAGTTCGGCGGCCATTGCCGTGTTCTGCAGGACTATCGAGATAAGCACGAGAATCAGCGTGCATAGCCAAGGTGAAAGCAAGAGAGATGCAGGGCAATAGCAATTGTTATGATCTGATTTTTTGTTAAAGCGCATAGAGAACTCCGGGATGTCTGGTGCGAAAAGGAAAATCGTGTTGGCGAAAATTCATGACCTGCCGGTACCGGCAGGTCATGAAAACCATCTTTTATTTGAGGGTAATTCCATAGTCAACTGCGGTCTGGGCCAGATGGTCGACAAAGACATCAGCAAAGCCGTCTTGTTCCCCCAGACCTTCCATGATTATCGTCACCTGGAAGCCATTTTCTGTAAGCACTGATTTCAAGCTCTCCGGTCCCTCTCCTGCCATATCGTTATTGGCATGATCGCCGGCAACACTCATAAAGGGCTTGAGCAGAATTTTAGTCACCTTGTCTCTTTTCATCTGGTTCATGACAGTTTTAAGATTCGGGAAACCTTCCACCGTGGTGAGATAGGTTTTGGTCTCCGGGTAGAGGGAATTCATCACATCAACCAGCTGCAGATACGAGCCGCTGGAGGGAAAATAGTCATTGCCATGGCCCATATAGAGGAGAGCCGATCCCATTTTCCGGGCTTTACCGATGTCACCGGCCAGCACCCCCGCCACCTGTTTGATATCCTCTTCATAAGGGTGTTTGGGCCCCATAGATCCCAAGGCGGGACGACTGACAGCCAGCCTGAGAAAAGGACGGTTTTTGTCTTTGATGGTAGTGATTGAATTAAGCCCTCTAATATACGAGACGAGATCAAGATACTCCTCACCGAGGGTGAGATGTCCCGGCTGGACGAGGATAGTGGCAAACCCGTCGTCCTGGAGATCAGCGATGGTTGCCAGTGGTCCCTTAACATAAAATATATCTTCCGGGACAGAAGGATTCTCTTTTTTAAAGGCGTCGTCGTGCTGCCGTTTATGCCATATCTTGCGGATCATATTCGAGGTGAAGGCAAGCCTGATTTCGGTTCCGGGAAATCTTTTCTGCATCCGGTCCCGTACATGCAGTATCCCTGGAAGGGCACGGGGAACGGTAGTGCCAAAGGTAGCTATAACGATAGCATTGGCATTGTTTTCGGGTTTCTCTGCGGCGAGAACAGTCGAGTGGGAGATGAGAAAGCATAAAAAGGTAAGAAGTGTACAGCTGATCAAACGTTGCATGGCACCTGCTCCTTAAGTCGGGTCTGGGCAATAAAAATCCCGGACCAATAATAACATTGATCCGGGATATCCCAAAATACCCGAAATTACTTATCATTTGATCAGTCCACGATTCAATGATATCTCCACCCCAGGCAGGTCTTCTGACTTTCGGATCATCCTTCTCCTGCGCCTTCCCATTTACCATCTTCTTTATACAAGAGTGGTAAACAGTGGCAATAAGCAGGAGTTGTCCCCGATTACAGCGGCGGGCCCGTCTTCGAATTACACGAAGTTCCCTTTTACACCTGCAAATACCAGTTAGGGTATTTACAGGTACCTGAGCTTCTATCAATACGCAAATAATCTAATTTCGAAAACTTTGTCAATCAATATCAGTAAAGTTCAGGTAGAAATTTATAAAAAATAAACCAGCAATCACTCACCGGTCTCTTCCCGAGAAACCGGTAAATGATGTTAGAAAATCCCGGCAAACATGAGCAAAACCAGGATGAGAGAGAAATTAGACCGACACCGACCGTCGTCTTGCATTTATCAGTCGTTCAAATTGCTCCTGAGATTCAACGCAACGGGTCGCTACCGGATGTGCTTCAAGCCTTTTCAGGCCAATTTCCTCATCGGTTATTTCGCAATAACCATATTCGTCGGCCTCAATCCGGTCCAAAGCAAGCTCTATTTCCTGTAACAATTGGCCCAGTCTCTCTCTGGTAATGAAATCTACGAAAATTTCCGTTTGCTGAGCACTTTGGTCGAGTGTATCCGCAGGCCTTACATTATTATCCTTGAGATCTTCAAAAAATATTTCTGATTTCTCCAGCAATTCCCTGCGCCATAAGAGGAGTTTTTCTTTAAAATACTGACGATGATTATCGCACATATACTCTTCATTTTCCGAGGGCTTATAGGTCGTCTTTAAAAGGTCCACTTGCATTGTCGATCTCCTTGAAAGTTACGGGGGTTGGGCCAAGCCATACTATGAATTTATTGCCGCATCCTGCTGCCACCTTCTCTGCCCGGAAAGAAATTTCACAGGCAACGAAAACCTACTCCCCGTTTGTTATGATTTTATTAGATTCTCATAAGAAAACTTTCCGCCGCTTCTCCCTGCCCAGAAAAACGGCTGCAGACGATGCTGGAAGATGAAAAACTGGCAATCGAACCGCTCGCTTATATCCGGGGCCGAAGCCTGGTCAAGATGTTTATTATCGTCGATGAAGCCCAGAATCTGACCCCGCACGAAGTGAAAACCATCATTACCCGGGCAGGCGAGGGAACAAAAATCGTCTTTACCGGCGATGTTAACCAGATAGATCATCCCTACCTCGGTATACGCTCAAACGGCCTCAGCAACCTGATTGATAAAATGCAGGGCCAGAAGCTCTATGCCCATATCGATCTGCAGAAAGGCGAACGTTCAGAACTCGCCGAACTGGCAATCGATATTTTGTAGATTTCAAAACACTGTGGATTTCGATGAGATCAAAAAGACGAAGGTCGACGGATTAATTTGCGGTCATATACACCACGCCTCAATAAAGGCCTCCTGTAGAGTCTCAAACCTTGTTTGCCAGATTGAGGAGGATCAGTTGCGCCAATCAGGAAGGAATAACAGTTCTTGACAGCCAGGCCGACATCAGAGCTCAGAGAAGTTAAAGATGAGCCAGCCGACCACTCCCCACGCAGTCTAACACAATCCTAACCTAAT
>JBBRDD010000015.1:0-40611 GCA_038204235.1 Desulfobulbales bacterium | reverse complement strand
CGCTTAATGTCGGAATCAACGGCATGAAGAAAGGTGCTTTCGACTATTGCCTTAAACCTGTCGATTTTGATGAACTGCTGGAAAAAATTGTTCTGGCCAAGGAAAAGGCCGCTGCCAAAGACAACAGATAAGACTGATGCCTTGTTATAAGTCTGCTTTGAGTCAGGTTTTTGCAGACAACAATACACCTCGTTTTAACCTCCCCGTTACTGTCTTGCCTAAGCTATCCCTTTAGCTCACATGTCACTATTTTCCCCTAAAACTTTTGTCCAGGATGGTGTATAGATTCAGCCAACGATTCAAAAAGATTTTTCCAGTCAGCACAGCTCCTCCCTGGCACCATTGTCTGACTGAACTTCCCTTTTATTTACAGGAATTCTTTTGAAATTTCCAGCTACTCATTTGCCAACCCCCGTGCCTGCTTCTTTACGTCTGATCTTTGTTTATACCCTCGTTATGGCTTTGCTGTTATCGGTCAATGGTTGCAGCAGCCTCCAGAAGCCGACTCAGCAGACAGGACTGTTTGAGTATGCAAAGACGGGAATTGCTTCTTGTTATGCTAAAAAGCATCAGAACAGACCAACTGCAAGCGGGGAGATCTTCAATAATAATTTAATGACAGCGGCTCATAAGACATTACCCTTCGGCACCAATGTCGTTGTCAAAAATGTAGATAACGGCAAATCCGTCCAGGTAACAATAAATGACCGGGGCCCATTCATTAAAGGGAGAATCATTGATCTTACCCGGGCGGCATTTTTAAAAATTGAAAATATTGACCGAGGAATAACAACCGTAGAAATTATGGTTGTGGAATAAAATGGAGGTGGGGCGGTACCGTTGACATCCCCAATTAATCAGATTTTTTATATCAACAGAAGTACTCTCCGCTTTCCCCGTATAGCAAAAGACGATATTGGCCTGGAAAACAGCGTTTTCTCAACAATATTGTAACCTCTCAATGCATTGGACGTTATATTGATAAACCTAATCTGCTCCAGGGAGTTGCACATGAAAACTACGCGTCTATTTATTATTGCTGTCTTTGTCATGTCCATATGGGCTCATGCTGTTCAGTCTCAGTCCTTGACGCAGCAGGAGCAGAATAACGTCCGTGAGCTTACCCGGGAAATGAGTGAGCTGGGTATACCTGAAGAACAGGCACAAAGAATGTTGTCCCTGATGCATCAGAACAGGTATCAAGAACAAAACATCGTCCGTGCCCAGCAGACCGTGCTCAATGCCGCCAAGGAAAACCTGCCGACTGTACCGGTTATGAATAAGGCCATGGAAGGTCTGGCGAAACAGGTTCCGCAAGAGCAGGTCGTCGCAGCAATGGAGGCGGTGCGAAATCGCTATAGTTATGCCAACCGAATCGCCAGATCGGTGTCAGTTGACAAGAGTGTCAACAGGCCAATGGCAGAAGCCATTGTTGACAGCCTGGCCGCAGGAATGGCAACTCGGGAAATGGACTCGGTAATGGCCCGTTTGCAGCTCCAGGCACGCCAGCAAGCGAGAATTCAGGCCGATGATCTTTCACTGCAGACTATGCTGACAGTCCGTTCAATGATGCGGTTGGGTGCCAGATCTACGGACACTTCGGATACTGTCTGCCAGGCCTTACAACAACGATATACTGCGCGAAACATGGAACAACTGCGGGCTCGTTTTTCCCGGGAAGCCCAACATACACCAGCCAGACAATTGGCACACCAGTATGCGGGATCTATTGGGAAGGGCGCCGGTTCTTCGGGCGGCAATGGGATTGGCGGCAACGGTTCGAACGGCAATGGTTCTGGCGGGAGTGGATCCGGCGGCAGTGGCGGCGGCAGTGGCGGTAGTGGCGGCGGCAGCGGTGGTGGCAGCGGTGGTGGCAGTGGCGGTCGGTAACAGCCAGATTTATCCGGAGAATGATTGCACGCTGTATGTATCACCGTTTGGTTTGGTATTAACGCATCCGCCTGGTGAGTGTATCCTGTCAGTTTTTCCATGCTTTAAAAGATCAGGCTGGAATTGCTGACTATTGTCGAAAAAAAAGAGGTATAAAGGGGGATAAAGGTATCCGGGGCAGGGTATTCTTTGCAACAACTACCTATGGAAAAATACGACGTTTTCTATACAAGAAGCAAAGACGGTCTTTTCGCTTATCTACTCAGAATGACTGGAGATTACCATCTGTCCTGTGATCTGGTACAGGAGAGCTTCATCCGCTACCTGCAGCGTTATAGTGACATCGGCGAAAGAAGTCGCTCCCTGCTGTACACCATCGCCAGAAATGCGGCAATGGATACTTTCCGGAAGACGAAAGTGGATCAATTTAATCCTGATAGCTATGCCGACCCCAATAACAATCCCGAACAACAACTCGATGACCGGCAGTCATATGACAAGGTGATGGCGGCAATACAGCAACTGTCGGTTATCGATCGCGAATTGATTTCTCTTCTCTCCGGAGCAGACCTGTCCTATGCCGAAATCGGCAGTATTCTGAACATCAGTGCGACAAACGTAAAAGTCAAAGTACACCGGGCCCGGCTCAGGCTCAAGGAAATTTTGAGCAATGGAGGTACATGATGGACTATCTTGGCAGTATGTATATCGATAACGAACTCGACCTCGAAGAAAAAGTCCAGTTTATTGAGAAAATTCACTCTGAACAGGAGTTTTATCAACAGACTGTTGATCTGCTGGTACAGGAAAAACAGTTGCGTACCGTACCTGAAAAATTATTGATTCCGGTAGATACGCGCATACGCTTTGATCTGAAAAACCGGTTCCGGAAAATTTTTCGCCCTTTAGTGTATGCTGGAGCTGGATTCGCTTTTGCAACCCTGGTTTTATTCATGCGATGGCCAGTTGCAAACAATCAATTATCAGCTGTTAATAGATTTGTGATTTATGAACCGGCTGCCAGTCGGGTTGAACTGACCGGAACATTTAATGGATGGCAGCGAGTGGCGATGCACCAAATTGGAACGACTGGATACTGGGAGCTGAACGTCCAGCTTTCTTCAGGAGAATACCGCTTTGCGTATATCCTTGACGGTTCCAGAAGAATGGCTGACCCGACACAACCAACGCGGGAAAAAGATGATTTCGGCGGGGAGAATTCAATCTTAAAAGTGGAAAAGCAAGCCTAACAAGGCTGTTTTAAGCTCTTTATCGCAGAATTTTCTTTGCCGCATTTGGGTAATATTTTACCAGGCATTGAGGACAAATGCCGTGGGAAAACTGCGTGCCGTTGTACTTTTCGAGGTAGGTTTCAATGGGTTTCCATTCTCCTTTATCCTTATCTTCATTGATATCTTTGCAGTGAGAGCAAATGCGTAAAACATCGTGACAACTCTCAACTGTTTCTTTTCTTTTCTTCGATTTTCTTTGCCCGCTAATATTTATCCCCAATCCAAGGACCAGAATTTTATCTTTTTCAATCGAATAGGGGTAATCATGCACTTCGTAAAGCTGTCCGCGCAGCTTGTCCCGCCATATCCAAACCTGTTCTTTCTGTTCTTTAAAAACAGTTTGTGCCGGACAGCCTTTGCAGGGAGATTTGCGTCCACGCATCGTTGCGTAGCAGGGAGTCAATGCATCGATGCTGCCAAACTGACGGTGAAAATATCCGTTTGCGTACTGAAACGTGTAATCCTGGGCAAGCAAATAGAGAAATGCTGGAAGCTTGTCAATAATGACTCCACCAATATGGTAATGCAGGTTATCAACCTTGAGCTTCGACAGATTCGCTGCTGGACTTCGACTTGATAGTAAAGATCTAGACATGCGTTTTCCTTTCGTTAAAACACCTGGTTTTGATCTGACAATCCCTCAAGAAATCTGACTCTATAAGATAAACGTTTTACCCTGAGAAAGGTTACAGCAGAAAGATCCATCGAGTAGCTATTATCTTTTTACGACTGCGCTTAATAATTATTTCATGCATAAGCGTAACTATGTGTCTGATTTATCGTTTCTATATTAGAAACACGGGAGTTTGTTTTTGAGATAGGATAAGAGTTTTTTGAACCTGTAGTATATGAAGGTCTGCTTGACATTAAGGTTTATTGGATTGTTTGCTGATAATTCTTCTCAATAAATACGATGAGGGAATGGCAATGAGTGAAAATATTTTAATCGTGACTGGATTGACATGCCCTGATATTCCTGTCGACAAGGTTCTTGAGGCGGCAATCGGTGAGCTCAAGGACGTTGTTATCATCGGTACATACAAGGATGGCAGAGAGTTTTTCGCATCTTCAATAGCCGATGGCCCGAATGTAAACTGGATGCTGGATAGAGCGAAAAAGGCATTAATTGAAATTATAGACGAAGATAGAAGCAAAATTTGATCGTTAGTCAAAATAATCACCAGGAAATTTTGTTTTTCTCCCTCTGGTAAGAAAATCGCCATCCTTCTGTAAATTTTAGCACCCCTTTTATTCTTTGCCATAAACAAACTCGTAAGCGCTCTCATTTCTGCTTTTTAAGGCTGTATTGCCTAGCGCATGTTTCGTAACTGTTCAGCATTAAATAATATATCCATAATGTTGCTGCCTCGTTTTGTGTATCACACTTCATCTCCACCATCTATTTCACCAAAATATCATTGTACGATGACCTCCGGTTAAAGATATTCGATCTTATAGTAAGATAGACGAAGGTAGAAATTGAAAAGGATGCCAGGGCGAGGTAAAGGTAACTGTATGAAAAATATTACCTGATCAAAGTAAGAAGTTAATTTTAAATACATTTTTCTGACAATAGCCTCATTCAAGCTTGAGGCGCAAAGAGAAGGTAAGCAGATAGATGAATCAATTGGAAATCAGCAAAGCTTTCACTTTGATTGAGCCAGGTCCTGTTGTCCTTGTTACCACGAACGACGGGGTGAAGAATAACATAATGACGATTTCATGGACTATGGTCCTGGATTTCACGCCGGTATTTGCCATAACAACGGGAGAATGGAATCATTCTTTTGCGGCTCTTCGTACAACAAAGGAGTGTGTTATTGCAATCCCCACAGTTGACATGCTTGATAAAGTCGTTGGAATAGGAACGTGTTCTGGTGTCGATACGGACAAATTTGCAAGATTCAACCTTACTCCCTTGCACGGCAGGAAAGTTGGCGCACCGCTGATAAAAGAATGTTTAGCCAATATCGAGTGTAAAGTTGTCGATATTGTAAAAACATACAATATCATTGTTCTCGAGGCGATTGCGGCATACATTGACGTCTTGCGCAAAGAGCAACGAACTGTTCACGCTGTCGGTGATGGGACATTTATCGTCGATGGGCGCAAACTCTCCCGAAAGAAAATGATGGCATCCAAACTTCCGGAGGGTATCTAACCGTATTGTTAACAAACGGGTCAAGTCCGACAGGCACAAAAAAATCGTGCATCGTAGTTGCGGCGTACTCTATTACGCGCAGTTGATGCCCGGCGATTAACTTTGTAAGTGTATTTGGAGATCCAACATGAAAAAAATATTAGTCTTCTTCGCGGCGGGCTGTTTGGGTGGGTTGGCAAACAGTCTGGCTGTTTGGTTCTTTGGTGACTATGGTATTACTTCGTCATTTGGTGTTGCATTGTCACCATCTTTAACTGCGAATTGGCTTTATCCACGTATTGTATGGGGCGGTCTCTGGGGGGTACTTTTTATCCTGCCATTTTTAAAATTAAGGTTTTTACTAAAAGGTACGGTCTTGAGTTTGCTGCCAACGGCAGTGCAATTATTTGTTGTTTTTCCTTTTCAGGCTCACAAAGGAATGGCTGGTCTCGAGTTGGGGTTATACACCCCGATCTTTGTTTTATTTTTTAACTGGATATGGGGGGTTGTTACCGCGCTCACAATAAAATTTGCCAGATAAAAGAATAACAAAAACGCAATTGGCTGAATTACCTCACAAACAGGAAAACAGCCATGCATAAAAAACAACAATACAATGTTTAACTGGTTGACCAATAGACGCCGAAAGAAACTCAATGCGGCTCCTTTTCCTGTTCTATGGGAGGAAATTATTCGGCGAAACGTCGCGCACTACTGTATGCTGGAGGATGGTGAGCGTTCTCATTTGCAAGCCTTGATCCAGGTGTTTATAGCTGAAAAGAACTGGGAGGGTGCTGGTGGTCTGGAACTTACCGATGAAACTCGGGTCACTATTTCCGCTCAGGCGTGCCTGCTTCTTCTCGGCGTGCGCCATAACTATTATCAGAATGTCAAATCCATCATCGTCTATCCCTCTACTGTCATTCCGACGCGACGTAACAGAGGCTTCTTTGAAAATGCAATAACGCCGGTGGAGCTTGAGCAGCCGATTATCGGGCAAGCCTTCCTGCGGGGACCGGTCATTATCATATGGGATGCGGCTCTTAGTGGTGGCCGCCATCCAGAGTCTGGTCACAACGTTATTTACCATGAATTTGCCCATAAAATGGATATGCTCGACGGTGCTGCCGACGGTACGCCTCCTCTGCGCAATCGGGCCGAATACCGTGACTGGGTCCAGACATGTACGCGTGAATATCTGCGTCTCAAACAAGACATCCTGCAGGGCAGGAAATCTTTCCTCAATGATTACGGTGCCACGAACGCAGCTGAATTTTTTGCTGTTGCCACAGAGCAGTTCTTCGACCAGCCGAGATTGATGCTTGAGCATGCCCCGGACCTCTATCGCGTATTGCAGGAATACTACCATCAGGATCCTTTGGACAGACTCTCCCGGCAACACTGCGTCGAAGATTAAAATCATGATTGAATATCGGAACAGTAGCAGCCGGCAACTGCCTTCCCAAACCAAATAATATGGTACTCCACTGGATGGAGATTTTACTGCGTCTCAATCGTTATGCCGCTCTTTTCCTGGGATCAGGACAATTCAGATGACGTTGCCAGCGGGCTTCAAATAGATTTACTTCTGCGTGCTTCGTGGTATACTATTATTTACTGTAAGTGTTTGAAATATGGTCACTATGGGGTCGGGCCACTGGGGGCTTTTCCCGCCATAAAGCAATTTTGTCCCCGGTGCTTGCGGTACGTGGCTAACTTGCACTGCAGTCTTATAATGCGGCCAACAACTGCGCCATACTCTTTTTGCTGTTGCCCAGCCTGCCTCACAAGTAAAACCGAATGCTCCAAATAAAACGGAGAATCTCATGAGCATTAGAAAAGAGAAACATGCTGATATTGCGGCAATAGCCGAAGTCACAATTGCTGCTTTCAAAACTCTTCCTGTCAGTAACCATACAGAACAATTCATCGTCAGTGCATTGCGCGCGGCAGATGCACTGACTCTGTCTCTTGTCGCCGAAATTGATGGACGGGTTGTCGGACATATTGCCTTTTCACCTGTAACAATTTCAGATGGAACAAAGGACTGGTACGGTCTGGGCCCGGTTTCTGTACTGCCAGAATATCAAAGGCAAGGCATTGGGAAAGCACTTGTCAATAATGGTTTGTCCCGGCTCAAACGAGTGGGTGGACAAGGTTGTGCTCTTGTTGGTGATCCGAACTATTACAAGGGTTTCGGTTTTATAAATTTTCCGGAACTGGTTTATGAGGGAATACCACAAGAGTTTTTTCTGGTTTTGCCTTTCAATGAAAAGGTTCCGAAAGGTACTGTTGTGTTTCATGAAGGGTTTCTGGCAAATGGCTGACAACCGCTTTGACCTTTGTCAGCAATGAGCACCGCGATGAACGAAGAGCCAGCATTGCCCGAGGTGAGACTTGAGGAAAACTATGTTTAGAAGATTGGAGAAACAACATGAGGCCTTGCTTTCCAACACGCTTTTTGCGAAACGAATGCTTGTGTTTGCTCTTCTGGGGACGTCAATTGAGTTGTCGATGGTATGTCTGGGCTCTTTGGGTTTTCATTATCTCGAAGGCTTGGGCTGGCTCGATGCCGCGCTGAATACGGCCATGGTAATTACCGGAAACGGTCCTCCGTACGAGGCGCAAAGCGATGCCGGCAAGGTTTTTCAGTTAGTCTTCAGCTTGATCGGGGTGATAAGTTTTGTGCTCGTGGTGTCAGTTGTGTTGACGCCTGTATTTCATCGTATGCTCCACTCTTTTCATATCGACTCCGCTGATAACAAATGAGAATCTTAAGGGGATACAGCATAAAAACTGAATTTTGGCTCAACATTCCGGCAGATGGCCCGAATATTTTCACCGGTGCCGATAAAAAATAATTCTTCAGGAGTTGGCAGATATGCTGGAATCAGCACCCGCATTTGTGCCCTTTATAGGGACAGTCATAGCTGTCGGGGGAGTGCTCTCGGCAGCGCATTGGCTCATCATAAGGCGACATCAGGATATTGGAAATGAGCGCATGTTTCCGCGCCAACTGATAATGTTCGGGCTCTCTGTGCTTGGGCTGCTTGCTGCCGTTCTTTCTATGCCCGTCAGCGTGAGTTCGCGCAATCAATTGATTGGACTCATTGGCATTGTTATCTCGGGAGTCGTCGCTTTTTCCTCGACCACGATCATCTCCAATCTCATGGCCGGCGTACTGCTTCGAATTACGAAACCTTTCAGGGTCGGCGATTTCATTCCCATTGGCGACCATTGCGGCCGGATATCGGCGCGGGGGTTGTTTGATACGGAGATTCAAACGGAAACACGGGAGCTTATTGCTCTACCTAACACCTACTGTATCACCAACCCCGTGGCAACGATTCGCAGCTCTGGAACCATTATCTCCGCATCGCTATCCTTGGGTTACGATCTTGATCATAAACGAGTTGAGTACTTGCTCATGGAGGCAGCTCGAACCTGTGGCCTGGATGAACCATTTGTCCATATTTTGGAATTGGGCAACTTTGCGGTTACGTACCGTGTGTCCGGTTTTCTCAAGGATTACAAACGACTGATTTCTCTACAATCGAGTCTATACGGTTGCGTTCTAGATACGCTGCACGGTCAGGGTATCGAAATCATGTCACCTTCCTACATGAACCAGCGACAACTTCGTGAAGGTACAAATGTTATACCCGCAACGCATGTCACGACAGCAACCGACTATCAAGAGACTTTTGCGGAAGAAATCGCCTTTGACAAAGCTGAACAGGCAGAAGAGTTAGAAAATCAAAAGAATAAAGTGATCCAGGAAATTGGCAGCCTGGAAGATAGCTTAAAAAAAATTACGGACGAAGAACAAAAGAAGTCGCAACAGCAGGTCATTGAACAGAGGAAGAAAATTCTCGAGGCGCTGCAACAGTCAACCAATCAGACGGAAACCTGAATGACAATAGCCGACCACGCACACCTGGGGGCGATTCCGCCGTGTTTTTTTCGATCAGGGAGCCTGGTCGGCATGTGGCCGGAGACATTTATCCAGCTCATGAATAATCAAAAAAGGAGGCTAATGTATGTTCACTAAAACGTTCCTGTTAACCACTGCACTCTGCACAATAGCTATCTTCATGCCGATAGCAGCGAGTGCTGAAAAATCCTTGAATACTGATACGTTGAGAGGTAAATATCTCATAGAAATAAGTGGGTGTAATGATTGTCACACGTCCGGATATGCGCAAAGCGGTGGTACGGTACCAGAGGCTCAATGGTTGTTGGGAGATGAACTTGGTTTTCGGGGTCCCTGGGGAACGACCTACCCAAATAATTTGCGTGCATATATCAGTGAAATCTCCGAAGGGGATTGGGTGGATCTTGCCAGGACCCTCAAAACAAGACCGCCCATGCCTTGGTGGGCAGTAAATGCGATGACTGAAGGTGATTTACTGGCAATGTATAGATATATCAAAAGTCTTGCCCTGATTGAAAGCACCGTCCCCGCCTATGTTCCACCGGGAGAGGTGCCAAAAACTCCATACATTCAATGGCCTGTTCCACCGAAATAAGAGATCAACAGTTTGGTAAAGAAGTCGTTTGCAGGATAACCTGATCTTCGATCGAAAATATTCTATATTCAGGTATGGTAGACGACACGATTGTATGATAACATTTTTGAAACAGGTTCATCGCTAAATTTAAAAAGGTTTTATCATATGCCGGCTGCCAGAGTGTGTAGTACTGCAATTGCTGATTTAAAAAATAATCGGTTGATCTTGACCTTCAGAGGTGTCGTTACCACAAAGGAAATGGAAAAACTCTATACCGCCATCAGGTTCGCAGTCGCAGATCTTAAGGAAAAACATGATGTTATATCGGATTTCACTGATTGCAAATTCATGTATCTGACCAGCTTGGTGACATTTAAAAAGATACTTAAATTTATTTTTTCAAAAGAACTCGGCCAGGTCATACGAGTTATTGCATCAAATAGAGTTATATCAAAACAGATATTGAATCTTACCTTAAATAGACCAGGGCACAAACCGATCTATGTTTCTACTCTTGAGGACGCGAAAAACAAACTTGACAACTCCGCGAGTCTCGAAAGTCTGCGCTTTGATTTACATGAGAAACCAGTTGTTATGACAAGTAAATCTGTGCAGCATGATGGATTTATCCTAGACCTTTCGACAAGCGATTGTGCAATAACATCAAAAACAGCAATACCAAATCATGGCGATGAGATTCAAGTCAGATTTAAACTCAATGGCGAAACACAACCAGAATTATTTGATTTTTCAGCCAAGGTCGTACGAGTTGAAAGTTTTTCATTCAATGTTCAATTTTTAAATGTAAACAGTGCACAAAGAAGTCTCCTTTGGGGATGCCTCGTAGTTGAGTCTCAAGGGGACTACATACCCAATTAATAAAATTGCTAATGAACCGCCCCTCCTTGTGTATTGAAAAATAAATTTCAGGCAATCTGTAATTATCTTTTCAGAATTTTGGGGTATTACCGGTAAGATATAGCCAACCTTTTTTTTCAGCACGAGAAACTATCACTGCAGGTGTTAGTTTCTCTATCGAATCCTGCAGCAATTTCTCTTTTCTCTAAAGCTTGAAACCCATGACAATTGTGAGTACCTTCTGCTCTTAGTAGGTCGTCCTTCATGTATCGATCGTCGTACCGAAATCATCATGATTTTGCATTATTTATGACTATTTTTCCTAGTTTTAATGAGAATGCTGCTGATAGGCGGCGTATTCGAGATTGCAGCCATGCTCGATGAGTGAGATTCTCATTTGTCCCCCCAAGACCCCAACCGGTTGCAGTTCTTTTTTTGCTTATGGCCATTACAGGCGTATCTGGTTGCTCAACCCGATACGAGTTATCTCCTGCGAGCATTAGTCTTATCCACTTTGACATGGCCTCATGGTATTTGGGAAACCTTTTCGGGACTGTCGTTTGTGTCGCTGACAACAATTGCCCCCTTGGTCTTAATCATCGGGATCACCGTATTCCAAATACTCGAGATGATTCCTGGCCAAAAGAATAAGTTGAATGAAGACTTGATGTACCATGTAAAGAGTTCAGGCAAAAACAGCGTTCTGTCCCTTTAGTCTGGCAGCCGACAGAGCGCCATACTATTCGTTTGAGGTGATACGTGATCCTCTCGAATTAACTCTGGGGTTTTAGCCGATTCATGGAGGAAAAAATGAAAAAATCAATTTTCGTCGCGTTACTGGTGTTATACAGCGTACTCCCCTTACAGGCTGGGGATGGGATTGTAAATGTCAGAAGTGTCTTTAGTGTAGTAGAAACCACGGATCGAATGGAGAATGTATTGAAGCATAAGGGAATGACAATATTCAACCGAATAAATCATTCCGAGGGTGCGGGCAAGGTCGGCATCGAACTGCGAGATACCGAATTAATCATATTCGGCAATCCCAAAGTGGGAAGCCCCCTGATGCAATGTCAACAAAGGGTGGCTCTTGATTTACCGCAGAAAGCATTGATCTGGCAAGATGATAAGGGGGAAGTTTGGATATCCTATAACGACCCAAGATATTTGGAAAAAAGGCATAATATCACCGGTTGTGAAGAGGTCATCTCAAAAATAGAAAAGGCACTGGCTGGGATAGCAAAGTCAGCATCAACAAAATAAGGTACAACAATTTCGAGCAGACGTAAAAGGCGTTCCGTTGCATAGTTTATTACCCGCCAGTTTCTTTACCAATTGAATATCTCAATTTTAGCAGTGTGCCATGAGGGAAGACTACCCAAAACGCTTCAGCCAATTTAGACAAACTGCGGCTGAAGCGTTTTTTCTCGGCAGAGTGCGTCACCAAGAATCACAGTATTGGAGTGCTGTTATCCAAGGGGAGATACGATGCAGTTACGAAAAAGAATTATCTGGTTGCTGGCAATATTGGTTGTTGTAGCTCTAACTATAGGAATAACGGCGGTCAGCATTTTTTACCAGGCTGCATTTCATGAAAAAAGTAAGAGCCTTTCTGAACTGATAAACAGTCAGATCAGCATAATAGAATCTGTTTATCGATTTAATAAAAAACACGAAAGTCAATATCTCAAAGGCGCTAAAGAGGCGACGCTCAGTCAACTTATTGATTCCCATAATCGCTATGAAAAATTCAGTGCTACCGGTGAAATCTTAGTGGCTGAAAAAAGAGATAACAAAATCCATTTTATCTTCGGTCATCTGCAAGATCGCATCATTAAACCGGACACGGTTGCGATTAATTTCAGCATGGATACACCTATGCTATTAGCCATCTCTGGACAGTCCGGCACTGTCACTGGCATGGATTATTCCGGCAACCGGGTTCTGGCGGCTTATGGGTTTATGCCGGAGCTTGATTGCGGTATTGTGGCAAAAATCAACATTTCGGAAATTCGATCCCCATTTTTGAAAGCCATTGCTTTAATCGCAATGATTGGCTTAGTCGCAATCTCACTGGGTATGCTGGTTTTTTTAAAAATTTCCAACCCAATTTTAGAAGAAATGTCCGCCACAATTGGAAATTTACAAAAGGCACTAACCGAAGTGAAACTTTTAAGCGGTTTTTTGCCAATATGTGCTTCATGTAAAAAAATCAGGGATGATCATGGATACTGGAATCGGATCGAATCTTATATAGAGAGCCATTCTGAGGCGCAATTCAGCCATGGGATCTGTCCTGAATGCGCCGAAAAATTATATCCTGAAATCGACCTTTACAAGAAATAAGGTCCCCAGACACAATCAAAAACTGCAGTTGGCGGGGAAGGCGGCGTATCCTGTTAGGATTAATAAATTTTCCGTCTACCGGGGGGAGATATTCTCTGAAAACGATTTTCGCAAGGTGAGGATAATATGGCGAGATTTTTAAAAAACAAAGATGCAGCACTCGGAAAGGCCCCCGGGGAACTTATTTTTATCGGTGAAGAAAAGGTGCAGGAAGCAACCATTCGGGTCATTGATTATGATCGGGACAACCTGAGCGAAAAGGAACTGCTTGATATCAAGGACGGTCTCCCATACAAGGAAACAGAAACCGTTACCTGGCTTAACATCAACGGCCTGCAGGATACAGAGTTGATCAGGCAGGTCGGCAAGGCTTTCAATCTGCATGCGCTTGTTCTGGAAGATGTCGTGAACACCGGCCAACGTCCAAAGATGGAAGAGTACGACGACTATTTGTTTTTTGTTATCAAAATGATGCGCTATGACGAGAGTGAAGGATTAATCAAAAGCGAACAGTTGAGCATGATCCTTGGCAAGAGCTTTGTCATCACCTTTCAAGAACAGCCGGGCGATGTCTTCGAGCCTGTTCGTGACCGGATCAGAAAACAGAAAGGGCGCATCCGCAAAGTCGGCATCGATTATCTGGCCTATGCTCTGCTGGATACCATCGTTGACAATTATATATTCATCATCGAACGATTGGGGGAGCAGATTGAAGATATTGAGGATGAAATCCTTGATAACCCTACCCATGATGTCCTAGCCAGAATCAACAATTATAAACGAGAAATGAACTATCTGCGCAAGGCGATCCGACCTGCCAGGGAATTCATGCTGCATCTCGCCAAGCTAGATTCGGATCTTATCCAGGACGAAACAACGCCGTTTCTGAAAGACCTCTTGGATCTCGCCAGCCAGGCTGTGGAAGTCATCGACACATACCGGGAAATGCTTTCAGACCATCTCAATATCTACAATACCGGGATGAGCAATCGATTGAATGAAATCATGAAGGTGTTGACTATTTTTTCAGCTATCTTTATTCCGCTTACTTTTATCGCCGGAATCTACGGTACCAACTTCGACAATCTGCCCGAACTGCATTATCCCTACAGCTATTTTATTATGTGGGGTGTTTTCCTGATCGTTTCTTTGGCAATGCTCCGGTTTTTCCGGCGAAAAAACTGGTTGTAACCAGTGATTTAATCGGCTGTGTTTTTGTATTTGAATCTCACTATAGGTGCCGAATGCAATTTTTTAATTGTCACACTTAAAGACCTCGAAGACAGCGATGTTTCCGGAAATGACGGTGAAAGATGGATCAAATGAGAGCATTACAATGGGACTATTTGCCAAACATTTCATATCCATTCTTTTTATTTTTTTTAACCTGGTATAAGGCTGAATCAGCGCTATTCATTAACGTTAATTCATCATTTGCGTGATCTGGATAAATTGCAATTCCGATGCTGGCAGATATATCTATCATATGCCCTTCAATCGAAAATTGCTCACTCAATTGGCGAACGACCTTTTCTGCGAAGGCCTCAATGTCTATTGTTGAGTTTATTTCAGGCAGTAGAATCACAAACTCATCGCCACCTAGACGAGCAATGGTGTCGGTTTTACGATGATTGATATTTATGAGTCGCGTCGCTACAGCTTTCAGAAGACTATCACCAACGGCATGGCCAAATTTGTCATTAACTGGCTTCAAATTATCCAAGTCAATAATCATCAAACCTAATTTGGTCTGGTTGCGATCAGAACACCTGATGGACTGGTTGATGCGATCTGACAATAACCTGCGATTGGGGAGTTCAGTCAACGAATCATAAAGAGCAAGGCGAAGCATATCCTTTTCAAAGGCCATTTGTTCGCTGATATCTTCGATTAAGCCCCATACCACTTCCCGACCGTCAATATCAGTGAGCAAGAATCCGCTTATTTTGATTGGATATCGAGACCCGTCCTTGCGAATATATTCTTTTTCGTTTGGACCAAAACGCCCTTTTTCTTTTAAAGAATCGAGCTGAGCCATTTCTTGAGCTTCATACTCTATTGGTGTGATATCCCAGAAGCTCAATTTCAAGAATTCTTGTTTGGTATAACCGGTAGACTCAAGCAACGAAGAGTTTACCTCTAGAAATTATCCTGTGGTATTGTCTACCATAGCCATGCCAACGGGAGAACGCTCAAAAAGTACACGAAATTTCTCTTCTGAGCGATGAAGCGCAAGTTTTTCTGAGAATGCTTTATCTGTTTTTTTTTCAACATTCATATTGAGCCGCTTTTTTGTTGTCCAAATTTCGCCCTTTTACGCCTATTTTACTACCCCAACAGAGTTGAATTGGCAATAGTGAATACGCAGCAAAGATAAATTCCAGATCACGCCACGTATACCTCCATACATCATTGCCAGTTTTGCTTTCTGGATGACTTTGCCTGTAAAAGGGAATCAGCGCTGCAGTTTCTTGACCAATTCAATTATTGTATACGCGACAAGCCCGGCAAGCAGAATCCGTGTCCATGACGCAAATCCGACATCAGCACTCTGAAACAACCGGTGCATAAGGGGGAGATATGTATAGCCAAGTTGTATAAGCAGCATGAGGGCAACGCCACCCAGGACCCATAGGTTGGTAAAGACACCCAGCTGAAAGATTGACTTACGCATGGAACGGCAGTTGAAGAGATAGAAAAGCTCCATGACGACAAAGGTATTGACCGCAACCGTCCGCGCTTTCTCCAGGGAAGCACCTGTTGCCCTTTCCCACTCAAAAAGACCAAAGGCTCCGATCAGCAGCAGGGTCCCAACCAGTAAAATTCTGATGCTCAATTCGCCGGTAAGAATAGGGGTGGCAGGGTTGCGCGGCAATCGGTGCATGATATCAGTCTCCTTCGGCTCAAAAGCCAGCATCAAGCCCAGAAAACCAGCGGTAGTCATGTTGATCCAGAGAATCTGTACCGGCAGGATAGGCAAAGTGATGTCAAAAATAATGGCCGTCAGAATAACCAGTCCTTCGCCCAGATTGGTAGGCAGAGTCCAGACTATGAACTTGGTCAGGTTGTCAAACACCCCGCGTCCTTCCTCGACCGCTGCCTCGATGGAGCTGAAGTTGTCATCGGTAAGCACCATGTCGGCGGCCTCTTTGGCTACGTCGGTTCCGGTTATACCCATGGCCACGCCGATATCCGCCTGTTTCAGGGCCGGTGCATCGTTGACTCCATCGCCGGTCATGGCGACGACATGCCCCTTCGCCTGCAGCGCACGTACCAGGCGAATTTTCTGCTCGGGGGTGGCTCTGGCAAAAACGCTTGTCTCTTCTACGACATGCATCAGTTCTTCGTCCGAAAGTTTTTCCAGATCCTGACCGGTGAGAACTGTTTTCTGTCCGACTGCGTCAATATCACCAGCAAAGAGACCAATCTGCCTGGCAATGGCAACCGCCGTGCGCGGGTGATCACCCGTGATCATTTTTACCTTGATACCGGCTTGCCGGCAGATTTTAACGGCGGCCACAGCCTCTGCTCTCGGCGGGTCGATCATTCCCTGCAGGCCGAGAAAGGCGAGACCGTCCTGCAGGTCTTCCCGGTTTATTACATTGGCATCGACTGCCAGTTCCTTGCGGGCAAAGGCCAGCACCCGCAGTCCTTTTGCGGTCATGTCGGAGACAACCTCATGGATGGTGTCTTTTTGTAACGGGACATAACGGCCATCTGCGTTAATTTCTTGGTGGCACTTGGCGAGTATCTGCTCGACAGCACCTTTCATGTAGACAACATTGGCCTCGCCGGTGCCGGTATCATGGAGGGTAGCCATAAACTGGTATCTGGATTCAAACGGAATCGAATCAAGACGGGGATGGAGTGCTTCCGTCTCTTTTTCCTTGAACCCGCCCTTGGCCGCCGCCGCAAGCAATGCTCCCTCGGTAGGGTCGCCCTGGACAACCCAACAGCCGTCTTTATCCCGCAAGATACTGTCGTTGCAGAGAATACCTGCTTTCAAACATTCATTAAGGGCGACGGAAGTGGGTATGTTTTCCGCTGCGCCGTGTTGGTCAATGCGACCATCGGGACCATAACCGGCTCCGCTGACCAGGTAAGTGTGTCCTCCTGCCAGTATCTGCTGCACGGTCATCTGGTTTTCTGTAAGCGTTCCGGTCTTGTCCGAGCAAATCACCGTGGTGCTGCCCAGGGTTTCGACAGCCGGCAGTTTACGGATGATTGCCCGGCGTCGGGCCATCCTTGATACGCCGATGGCCAGGGTAACCGTTACCGCTGCAGGCAGTCCTTCCGGGATAGCGCCAACCGCCAGGGCAACGGCTGCCATAAACATGTCAAAGGGGGGCTGTCCGCGCAAGAGGCCAATTGCTACGGTAATTGCGGCCAAAACGAGAATAGCATAGAGCAACAGCTGGCTGAAATGGGCAATCTTTCGGGTAAGCGGCGTCGCCAGATCCTGCGCTGACGAGAGAAGTCGGGAGATATGACCCACTTCCGTTTGATCGCCGGTTGCTGTAACAATGCCGGTCCCCTGACCGTGGGTTACTATGGTGGAGCCATAGGTCATGTTTGTCCGATCGGCGAGAAGCGTTGCATGGCCAAGCTCCTCCACCGCCTTTGCAACAGGCATTGATTCGCCGGTCAGGGCTGATTCGTCAACCTGCAGTTCGTAAAGCGTAAGCAGACGTAAATCGGCAGGAATTTTGTCACCTGCGCGCAGCAGTACAATATCGCCTGGCACCAGCTGTGTTGACACAATGCGCTGTTTTTCACCCTGCCGGAGCACTGTCGCCTCGGCAACCATGGTATCTGCCAGGGCTGCGAGGGCATTTTCCGCTTTGGATTCCTGGATAAAACCGATGACGGCGTTGATCAGCACCACGCCGAAAATCACACCGGAATCGACCCACTCCTGCAAACCGGCAGTAATGATACCTGATGCGATCAGGATATAGATGAGCGGCTGATGAAATTGAAGCAGAAATCGTAGCCAATCACTGGTTCTCTGCTTCATGGACAGGGTATTGGATCCAAAAAGTTCGAGACGCCGTCGCACCTCTTCTCCATCAAGACCCGTGGCGGGATCGCTCTCCAGCAGAGTGATAATCTGGTCAACCGGCAGCTGATGCCAGTTTTTTTGCGGGATGATCTTCATTCCTGTATTTCTTTAATGGGGGCATTTATCTGATATACAAGGCAATGAGTCGAGGATCTCAGAGAAGAAATATCATTTCTGGAATCGACCGCATTTCTGCCTGAAATTTCCTGCTGTACTGATTTCAATATAAGAAGCTCCCTGCTTGGGTCCGAAACTGCCGGCGAGAATAACAATCAGATCATTATCTTTGAACTGATTTTCCGCAAGGAGTCTGCAGATGGACTGCTGCAACGGTTGATTTACTGTCAAATCCATGGGGATATAATCCGCATACACACCATACGAAAGAGAGAGCTGACGTACTACGCGTCGGTTGTAGACCTGAGCGTAAATTACATTTGATCCACGATACGCGGCAAGGGCAAGGATTGATTTGCCCGTGAGTGAATCTGCCACAATCGCTTTGGTTTGCAGGCGAAGTGCGGCTTTAACCGCTGCTTTGGCGAGGTATGCCGCGAGTTTGTTGGTGTTGCTGTAGGGGATGTCAATGTTGTCGTAAGTCTTGCCTTCAACCTCCATCGCAATTTTAGCCATGATGCGGACTGCCAGTTCCGGGTATTTTCCGTTGGCTGTTTCGCCGGACAGCATCAGCGCGTCGGTGTGATCGAGGCAGGCGTTGGCGACATCCGATACTTCTGCCCTCGTTGGTCTGGGCGATTCTATCATCGAATGGAGCATCTGGGTTGCGACGATGACCGGCTTTCTTCTTTCAATGCAAACTTTGATTATTCGTTTCTGGATGAGAGGGATTCGTTCCGTGGGGATTTCCACCGCCAGATCACCCCTGGCGATCATAATTCCATATGCATGATCGAGGATTTCTGTTAGATTTTCGATCCCTTCAGCATTTTCGATTTTGGCAATTATTTTGATGCTCGAATTTTTCTCATCGAGAATGGACTGAACCGCCAGGACGTCTTCCTTGTTTCTGACAAAAGAATGGGCGATAAAATCCAGGTCCTGCTCGGCTGCGAAGCGAATGAACCCTTTGTCTTTCTCGCTCAACGCCGGAAGTTTGACGTGCACGGCTGGAATATTAATGCTTTTACGCTGATTGATGATTCCATCATTTTCTACATGACATTTCAGATACTCATCGTCTTTTTCAATGACCGCAAGGGCCACATATCCATCATCGATAAGAATGGAGCTGCCGACCGGAACATCTTTGACAAAATCGGCATGGGAGACACAGATCACATCGTCATGAGATTTTTCATCAGGTGCGCCCTTGATCCGGATGATATCGCCGAACTGTACACGCAGGGCTGTGTCCGTTAAACATGTCCTGATTTCAGGGCCTTTGGTATCGAGAAGAATTCCGATTTTTTCTGATACCGCCCGGGTGCACCTGATAACCTCCAGGGCATCCTCATGGCTCATATGGGCGGTGTTGAGTCGAACTACATTCATGCCCGCCGCAAAGAGGCGTTCAATAAATGGTACAGAACAGTTTTGATTTGAGATAGTGGCAACGATTTTTGTTTTCCTGCGCATGGATAATATCTTCCTGGTATATGTTTGGTGGGGCTGGATTGAAGGGCTTATTCTACGGTGATCAACAAGCTAAAGATAGGGAGTGTATTCTTATCTGTCAGCCTAACGTGATTGGATTTTTTTTACCAGTCTATTGCTGCCGGATGAGAATGTTTGTCCTTTAGGGTCTGCGTTGAGTTTTCTTGGCTTGCTGCCCAGCAGGAAAAATTAAGGATAAAGCGTCAACCACGGGAGTGGTCTTAGATGGATGAAAAGAGGGGACCGCCTTACAACTGGGTACAGCCTCTTTTTCTGAGGCACATCCATGAAGGGAAAACAGGATAAATTACCCTGACCTGCCTGGTTTAAATCTTGATTTTCATCTTTCTTATAAAGAAATCGGTCCCGATGCCAATGGCAAAGGCCCATCCCATATTTGGTACTGCCAGAGCGATGCCGGCAATGAGCAGGGCGATGAAATACTCCTCATTTGTCTTAAGGCTTCTCAGCAACGGACAAAGTTCGAGGCCGGCAAATACCAGAAGCACTCCAAGTACGGACTTGGGAATAATTGCCAACAGGGTAAATCCAAGCTCTCCGAGCACCAGGGCAATAACAACAAAAAAGATACCAATCATAATTGGCGCGCCGCCGGTCCTGGCGCCAAACCGGAAATGTGCCGCCAGCCCGCCGGTACCATGGCACATGGGCACTGCCCCAATAAAACCAGCCGGGAGATTGAAGATGCCCATTGAAAATGCAAATTTTCCTGCCTTAGTTTTTGCAAGCTGTGGATTGCCGCTAAAAAGGCTGCTGCAGGTATCTGCCGTTCCAACGCAGGCATTGCCGATAGTCAGTGGAATCTGCGGCAAGATCAGCATTATCAAGGCTGTCCAATAATCTTTAATACCAGGGATGACCAGATGCATCTCTGTGGGGCCGAGGGCAAGGGAGTGCCCGGTCAAACCGCCTAAGGCGATTCCAGAAACGATACCAATAACGAGTGCAGCCAAAGCCGCAGGAAAACGTTTGTTGTCAAGAAGCAGCAGGACGAGGGCAAAGACCAGAATGCCAATGATCAAGTTAACGGGATATTCGGCAAATCTGCCCTGGGTCCCGGACATAAAAATGTTTTTATCGATAATAAGTTCGATGCCTTTCTTCAGGAATATGAGACCCAGAGTCAGCTGGATACCCCGGACAACTGCCTGAGAAAAAAGCTTGGCAATCTGGTCAATCATCCCAGACAGAGAAAGGAGCAGGAGGAAGACTCCGAAAATGATGCCCGAAGCACCAATTACCGATTCGGTAATAACCGCTGGATACGCGATAGCTATGGCACCCACCGCTTTCAGGGGTTGCACCGGTATTGGCAAACGATAGTAATATCCCGCCGCCAGGTAAAAGAGTCCAAACGCTAAAAAAACCGAGGATGGGCTTAATTTGTTGATGAAAATCATGGCAACAACAATAGGCAGCAATGTACCTAAATCGCCAAAGGCACCAGCCATTTCCACCCGGTCGAACCGAAGGCGTCGCGCGTCAGCGGATGCTTTACCGACTTCCTGTTGTTGAGAGGAGTCTGGTCCGTGAGGGGAATCCATTTCGTCGTTGGGTCTTTTCTTCATCAGCGCACCTCAATATTCCTTTGAAAAAAACCGTACTCTTTCTTTATAATGCGTAATCAGTGACACGACAATATAAATATTCGTGTCACTGAGTTGTCTCCGCTATGACCAGGGAGAAAAACCTACGGTAACGGAAGTTGTCGTAGCATTGCTAATCCTTGCATTTTACAAGATTCTTCCCGGCCGACCTTTCAATTTTCAATCCTCAAACAGCTGTGATTTTATAAATATCATTTGATATCAGACCAATACGGGGTGGCATAAGATTTGCTCAACTAGCTCTGTCGTTTGGTTTGTCGTTATTGCCAGCGTAGCTTTTATATAAGCGAGTTTTAGAAAAAAGATTCATTCAGCAGCAAAGGATCTTGGCAATTTTTTTGGTGATCATTCAAGAGATTCAAATTTATGATTTTAAAGGAGCAGACATGCTTACTACCCTGGTCATTGTCTTTGTAATTGCCTATGCATCAATTGCCCTTGAACATCCGCTCAAGGTCAATAAATCGGCCTCGGCACTCATTGCTGCCGGACTGCTGTGGACAATTTATGCTTTGATGAGTGGTGATCATCATCTCGTTTCAGAAAATCTCAATGAATCGGTGGCAGCCACGGCCCAGATTGTTTTTTTTCTTATGGGCGCCATGACTATCGTTGAGGTTGTCGATGCTCACAACGGCTTTTATGTCATTACTTCCCGCATCAAGACAAAAAAACTTACGACACTGCTCTGGCTGGTCGGTTTTGTCAGCTTTTTCCTCAGTTCGATTCTTGATAATCTGACCACCACTATCGTCATGATTTCGCTCATGAAAAAACTGATTGATCCACACGATGATCGTTTGTTTTTCGCCGGCATCATCGTTATTGCCGCCAATGCCGGTGGTGCCTGGACGCCGATAGGTGATGTGACAACGACTATGCTGTGGATCGGCGGTCAGATTACCACGCTGAATATCATGCAGGGAGTGTTCCTGCCGTCAATTGCCTGTCTTGTTGTGCCCTTAACCCTGATGGCCTATGTCCTGCGCGGGAAGAAGGTCATAGAGCCGAAAAACAACGGAAACGGCAAAAAAATCCAGACTACTTTATTTGAACAGAATTTTATGTTTTGTATGGGAATCGGGACTCTCGTTGCTGTACCGATTTTCAAGTCTATAACTCATCTGCCGCCTTTTTTGGGAATACTTTTCGGCCTTGGCATCCTTTGGCTGGTCGGAGAGATACTACATCGCAATAAACTCGATGAATTCAAGGAGCATCTGACGCTGGTTGCAGCATTAAAGCGCATCGATATGAGCTGCATAGTCTTCTTTGTTGGTATCCTGCTGGCAGTTGCTACCCTGGAGCACAGTCATATTCTTGCTTCTCTGGCAGAGTGGCTGAATCATACTGTTGGCCGTATGGATGTCATTGTCGCCCTCATTGGTCTCGCCAGCGCGGTTGTCGATAACGTCCCCTTAGTCGCTGCTTCAATGGGTATGTATAGCATGCAGACCTATCCTGCCGACAGTTTTCTCTGGGAGTTCATGGCTTACTGTGCCGGAACCGGGGGGTCCATCCTCATTATTGGCTCTGCTGCGGGGGTTGCTGCAATGGGTCTGGAAAAGATCCATTTTATCTGGTATGCCCGGAAAATCGGCGGCCTGGCAGCATTAGGTTATTTTTCCGGAATTATAATATATATTCTGCAGTACAAGCTGTTGCATGCGGCAGGTTAAATATAACCAGCAAAAACAGAATGAGTTGTCGGGACGTAATGAAGCATGGAGAGAATGAGTAGAGTAGAAAAACTAAATATGCTAATGTCCAATGGTGGGAATGATATTTTTTAATGAAGGTATGTATTGACCACTTTGGTAACGACTCATTTCTTTTTCAACTGGTGGCTGACCAATGACATATTCACAGGGGCTTCTTAACATTCTGGTTGTTGATGATGAGAAAAATATCCGCAAGACTCTCTCGTATTGCCTTGAAACCGAGGGCCATACCGTCGTTGCCGTAGCCAACTCGCAGGAAGCCCTCAAAGAGGGGCAAAGATGTTCCTTTGATATAGCCTTCATTGACCTTAGGCTGGACGGAGAAAACGGGATGGATCTTATCCCGCCGCTGTTGACCGAATCGCCATGGTTGAAAATTGTCGTCATAACCGCAAATGCAACAATCGAGAGTGCTGTCCTGGCCATGCGACGCGGTGCGTCCGATTATATTGAAAAGCCCTTTACCAGTGCCCAGGTTAAGCTTCTGGTGCGGACGTTGGGGCATATTCGTGATCTTGAAAATGAGATAACCGTTCTAAAAGAAGACAGTCGGAGATTTGCTCCCGAGGCTTTGTTGCAGAGCAAAAATCCGGAAATGTTTCGAATACTTGAGATGCTACGGAAAGCCGCTCTCTCTGAAGCGATTATCCTGCTGCGTGGTGAAAGCGGCACCGGAAAATCCATTTTTGCCAAGACCATTCATAATTCGAGTCCGAGAGCGAAGAAACCCATGATGATTGTTTCATGTCCTGCGGTTCCGAGCGAACTTCTCGAAAGCGAATTGTTTGGCCATGCCAAGGGGGCATTTACCGGAGCGGTGAAAGAGAGTCCGGGACGTATTGCTGCATGTGAGGGCGGAACGCTTTTTCTGGATGAAATTGGCGACATGGCCCTGCCTCTTCAGGCAAAATTACTGCGATTTATCCAGGATAAGGAATATGAGCGTCTTGGTGAATCACTGTCTCGAAAAGCAAATGTGAGAATCGTAACTGCTACCAATGTCAACCTCGAACAGCGGGTAACTGAAGGCTTGTTTCGTGAAGATCTGTTTTACCGGATAAATGTTATCAGTGTAAACGTCCCGCCTCTCAGAGAGAGGCGGGAAGATATTATGGCCATTGCCCTGGATTTCTGTACTTTTTTTAGTCTTGCCAACCACAAGAACATCACCGGTTTTGATGAAGGCGCTGAACGAGCATTGCTGGAGCATTCATGGCCTGGCAATGTCAGGGAGCTTCGAAATGCTATCGAACGGGCTGTGATATTAGGGGGCGGTCAACAGATAACCGCCGATGACCTGCCGGAAAAGGTTGTTCCCTCCACCAATTTCCCTGTAATTGGTGATCTCTTACCCTTATCGACTATTGAAGAACTCCATATCAAAAAAGTCCTGAAGAAAACCCCCTCTATCCAGGAAGCAGCCACTATTCTTGGCATAGATCAGGCCACTTTATGGCGAAGAAGGAAAACATACGGAATCTGAACCTGTTTCCGTATGAAGTAACCTTGCATTTTTCAAGAACCTTCCCCGCCGACCTTTCATTATTCAATCCTCAACATGCTGGTTTTTATACAAATCAGCTCATATCGGACAAACAGAGAGTGGCATAATAATTGCTACCATACTTATGTTGGCTGGATCGCCGTCATTGACAGTACACAGGATAGCTCGATGAATTTAAAAAAGAAAATATTAGTAGGCTATGGGGTGGCTTTAACCCTGATGGGCCTCGTTGTTACCTGGGCAATCCTGAATCTATGGTCCCTGGGGCAAACGACAGACGCTATTTTACATGATTACTATCGAAGTATCCTTGCTGTTGAAAATATGCAGGACGCCCTGGCAAGACAAGACAGCGGAATGCTTCTCATGTTTTTGGGGGACGTTGACAAAGGAATTGCTCAGTATCGCGACAACGAAATGCTTTTCCTGGAAGGGCTTGATCGTGCAAAAAAAAGTATCACCGTCCACGGTGAGTCGGAAGTTGTCGTCAACATTGAAAAACTTTACAACGACTATCGCAAGCAGTTCGTTCTCTTAACCGGCGTGCAGGATCAGAATAGACCGACCTACACTTTGACCCTTGAGACTTATAACAACATGATTTTTCCGGTATTCAGCCAGGTCAGAACCACCTGTATGAAGCTCAGGAACATGAATGAAAAGACCATGTACACGGTCAGTGAAAAAGCGGGAAAAATATCTCGACGGGCGATCTGGTCGACTCTGGTTGTCGCCTCAATCGCCTCAATTTTTGCACTTATTTTCAGCCTGGTTTTTGCCGAAAAACTGGTGCTCCCATTGCGGCGCTTTGTTGATGCCGCCCAAAAAATAACTACCGGTGAGTATTCGATTCAGCTTACAGTCGAGACAACGGATGAGCTGGGACAACTTGCTGTGGAATTTAACCGGATGACCGCTCAACTTCGCCAGTATCACGTGATGAATGTTCATCGAATCATCGCTGAGAAAAATAAGGCTGATGCGATCCTTGCCAGTATCGAGGACGGTATGGTCGTATTTGATACGGAACACAAGGTGACAGGGATCAATCCGGCCGGTCGTCGCATCCTGAACATAGATTTCAATGAAAAAGATGTACTGTCTTGTGAGCAGATTCTTCCTGAACAAAACATCTGTGAGATAATCGCAGAAACAATAACATCTGGAAAACCGCCTGATATTCCTGAGGATCTAAGGATAATCACTTTTCAACTGGATGAGAGTACACGTCATTATCTCTTTTCGGTAACGGCCATTGGCCAAAGTACTCAAAAACTGTCAGGAGTTGTCCTCCTGTTGAAAGACATTACACAGTTGCGCGAGGTCGAGCGGCTTAAGAACGAGTTCGTCATGGCTGCTTCACATGAGTTGCGCACCCCTCTTACCAGCTTGGGGATGGGTATTGACCTTCTTCTCGAACATGCTGTCCAATTTCTTCCTGATAAAGAAAAAGAGCTTCTTGAGGCTGCCCATGACGAGGTTCATCGCATGAAAGCAATGGTCCACGACCTGCTTGATCTGTCAAAAATCGAGGCGGGCAGAATTGATCTGGAATTTGAAAGTATCCCGGTCGGTGCGCTGTTTGAGCATGCTCGCCACACTTTTAAAGGGCAGGTCAGTATGAAACATATCCATTTGTATATCGATGACACGGAAAATCTGCCATCTGTTCGGGCAGACGCTAACAAGATGGTCTGGGTTCTTTCCAATCTTGTCTCAAACGCCCTCAGGTATGTTGATCAGGGAAGCTACATACGACTTACCGCAAAAAGAGTGGGGGCTGATATTCATATTTCCGTCGAGGATGATGGTATTGGCATACCACCTGAACATCAGACACGAATATTTCAGAAATTTGTTCAGGTCAACAAACAGGAAAGCGGGAGGACAGGACTTGGATTGGCTATCTCAAAGGAAATAGTTCGTGCTCATGGCGGCACAATCTGGGTTGAATCCAGTCCGGGACAGGGGAGCATCTTCACATTCACCGTACCGATATACCAGTGCTAAGTACCAAGACAGAAGAGCTAAAGACTAAAGCATACTGCCTTGCTTCACCAGGCAGTTTTAATGATTGTATCAATCAAGGTGCGTCGTCAATGCACGTACCTCCAACATCTGCTCAACTGAGAGAGGATTCTAAAATGGCGGAAATTATAAAGGCTAAAGTGCTGCTGGTTGATGACGAGGAGTTATTTCTGACGACGCTGGCAAAAAGACTCGAAGTGCGTGGTATGCAGGTCAGCACCGTGACAAGAGGAAAAGATGCGGTGGCTATAGTCGACAGCCAGGCGTTTGATCTCGTCGTTCTCGACTTATCTATGCCCGGCATAGACGGTATGGAAACCCTGAAGCGGATAAAAGCCAAGCAGCCGGATGCTGAAATTATCATACTCACGGGGGAGGGTTCAATCAGAACTGGAATTGAGGCGATGAAGGCGGGGGCCGAGGACTTTTTGCAGAAACCGGTCAACATTGTTGAGCTGGTTAATAAAATCAGTGAAGCCAAGGATAAACGGATGCACATCCTGCAAAAAAAGAGTGTTAAAGAGATCGAGCAGATTTTGCAAACCAAGGCCTGGTAGAGATGAGAGCAATGCATTCGTCTGCCAAATTTGTGGAGCAGAGCGATTGAGGCCAGGCAGTCAATTTAGCAAAAGGAGAAAACCCATGAGTGATGAAAAAAAGACTATTCGAGACATCATGATACCTTTGACCGGCTTTCCCTGTTTGAAGGAGAGCAGCACGGTTCTGGAGGCGATCCAACAACTGCGGTCGTTCTGTCCTGTTGGCAGTGCCGGTCCCTGTGGCTTTAATGAATTGATGGTAGTGAACGACAAGGGCGGTCTTGTTGGTCGGGTCACCCAGCAGGGCATTTTAAAAGTGCTTTTTGCTACCCTGCTGGATCCTGTCGGCATTAAGCCCTTTGAGGGGAGGACCCTGGAGTACAGTGACCTGTCAACCCTGCTTAACGGAGTTCTCATTAAAGAAGGAGTCAATCACCTCAAAGCCGCCGTCGCCTCGGTAATAGAAAAAGGCATCAGGGTACTACCGGTATCCGCTGATCTCATCCAGGCCATGTCAATCATGGTCATGAACGGAGAAACCGTTCTCCCGGTTGAAGAACAGGGTGTGCTTTGCGGAGTTGTCAAGTTGGCCGAGATTTTTGGTGCCATCGGTGACACGCTTATATCAATAAACAATAAACCATAAATTGTGAAGGAAGGGCAGATACCATGTCATCAACATTCAGCGCAGCAGTGGAAATCAAAACCCCTTTTGACTGGAAGAGGGTGTTCTTTCTCTTTCTCGGAATAGCCTTGTTCAGTATCATCTATTATGCTCCACCCTGGCCGGATGCCATCGATCCGATGGGCAAGCATTTCACCCTGTCCTTACAGGGGAAGGGTGCCCTGGCACTTTTTGCCCTTGCCGCCACCTGGTGGATTTTCGAGGTTCTGCCTATTGGTGTTACCGGCATTGCCATTGGGGTAATACAGGCCTTGTTTTTAATTCGAAAGCCTGAAGTTGCCTTCAAGGATTTTATGGATCCTTCGGTTCTCTTTATCTTCGGCTCAATCGTTATCGGTCTGGTCTTTACCAAGAGTGGACTGACCAAAAGGATGGCCTATAAAATGCTGTCGGTTGTCGGGGAGCGGACCAGCATGATCTATCTCGGTTGTTTCGTCATGACCGTCGCCCTGACCCATTTGATGGCCCATACTGCAGTGGCAGCCACCATGTTCCCGCTGTTGATGGCGATTAATGCCCTTTACTCTGAAGACGACAAGCCGACCAAGTTCGGTAAAGGTCTTTTTATCGGTATGGCCTATGTTGCCGGTGCCGGTAGTATCATTACCCTGCTGGGTTCTGCCCGCGCTGCTGTGGGCATCGCGTTTTTCAAGGAGATGAGCGGGGTCGAAATCAGTTTTTTTCAACTTACCTATTACTTATTCCCGTTAGGCTGGATTATGGTTGCGTTGATCTGGGCGATGATGATGGTTTTCTTCAAGCCGGAAAAAGCTGTTATCCCCGGACTCAAGGAACGCGCTCAACGGATGTATACTGAACTGGGTAATTGGAGCAGGAACGAAATAATGACCCTGGTGATCGTTCTCTCTGTCATTGTACTCATAGCTGCTAAAAATTTTGTCCCGGCCCTGAAGACTATTGACAAAACCGCCATCCTTCTGTCTTCAACCCTGTTGTTCTTTGTGTTCAATATCCTGAAGGTCGACGATCTTGAAGATATTCCATGGAATATCATCCTGCTCTTCGGCGGGGCGATGTCTATCGGTTTCTGTCTCTGGCAGACTCATGCCGCCGAGTGGCTGGCAGTCAACTGGCTGGGACTCTTTAAAGAGGCACCGGCAATTCTGTTCATTCTGAGCATTGCCTTCTTTGTCATGGTTATGACCAATTTTATCATGAACGTGGCGGCGATCGCTATTTCCCTGCCGGTGGCCCTGGTTGTTGCTCCATACCTTGGTGTTGCTGGTGACGTTATTTTCTTTTCGGCTCTGGCAACTGCCGGTATGCCTTTCTTTCTGTTGATCGGAGCGGCACCGAACGCCATCGCCTACGGCTCCAAGCAATTCACCGCCGGCGAGTTCTTTCGTTATGGTGTTCTGGCGAGTATTGTGCTGATGTTCGTGGTCTGGCTGATGGTCACGGTCGTCTGGCCGATCATGGGTATGCCTATTCTGCTGGCAAAGTGATTCCTTGCAGGAGAGAACATCAGTGGCACCCGGGATTGTCTGGAGTGATCGCTGATGTTCTCCTGCTCATGACATCATTGACTTAATGACGATCCCCTCAGAACCATATCAGTGAATCCTATATTTTATCCTTGCTTTATTCAAAGACTTGCGGTTGAAGTGCTCTTGATAAAAATAGCGCAGATACCTTATACTGTGCACGCCTCAAGTAGATTCCTTCCCCCAATAACCTTAGCAGGAATGCGGGAGTACGATTTTGTCGATAACTCTCCCGTCATAACGCCATGAAACAACTCTTTGATTTTTTCCCGGTTCTGTTTTTTTTCATTGCCTACAAGTTTTTCGGTATCTACGTCGCCACTGGAGTTGCCATTGCTGCTACGTTAATGCAGGTCGGCATATCCTGGTACCGCACCCGCAAAGTAGCGACTATGCAACTGGTCACTCTGGCAATCATCATCGTTTTTGGCGGTATGACTCTCTACCTTCACGACGAACAGTTCATTAAATGGAAGGTTACCGTTATCAACTGGCTCTTCGGATTGGCGTTTCTGGCCAGTCAGATTTTTGGTAAAACAACCGCCATCGAACGGTTAATGGGGGGCAGCATGAATTTGCCTAAACCGGTATGGCGGCGGCTGAACCTTGCCTGGGTGATCTTCTTTCTCGTTCTGGGCGGGGCTAACCTCTATGTCATGAGTCACTTTGACCGCGACACCTGGGTTAATTTTAAGGTTTTCGGCATACTTGGATTGACCGTCGTATTTATCATTATTCAGACGCTTTTTCTATCGCGCTATTTGACGGAGTCCGATGAGGAATCGATAAAATAATCCGATGCCCCACAAGCGAGTATTGCAAAGAATCCACGGTTTCATTCTGGTTACCGGGGTTAGCTCTTGTCTCTGATACGAATTGCATAACCAAAAAGATAGGTGCAAATCGGCACACCTAAAAGCAAGCCCCAGAAGCCAAACAATTTCCCGCCTAGTGTCAGAATAATGAGGATAATAACCGGGTTGATCCGCATATAGGAACCATAGATTCTCGGATTGAGGATATAGCCTTCAATCAGATGAATAACAGCGATGAGCAGCACCGCTAAAAACATGATTTTAATTCCAGAGGTCTGGAGAGCAATCAGACAAATTGGTACAGAGCTGATAAAAACACCGACGACCGGAATGAAGCTGCAGAAAAAAACGATGACTGAAAGAAAGGCCACATGTTCGCTGATGCCGAGTATCGTAATGCCTATGGCGGTCAAGATGCTGTTGACTGTGGCGATGATTAACTGTGCCTCGAGTGCACGCCCCAGGACTTGAGAAAAGTCGCGGATATCATCGGCAACACTCAGGTAGATAAAGTGAAGCTTGGTTTTTTCCAGACCCCGAACGCTTGCCGCCAATCTCGGCAGATCGAGAAGGATCAGAAAAGAAAACAGTATTGAAAGCATAAAAGTTGAGGTGACAGCGGCTATTTTTCCGCCAATATTGCCTAAAGTTCCCAGGACATGATTGACATTTTCGATGCCGCCTGATTCCTGGCCGACCTTGAGCAGCTGCTGGAGCATTGAGCGGGATGGCGAAAACGCAAGATCATTGCTGATCACCGCCTTTTTATTGATCTCCGGTATTTCGATGACGAGTTCCGGAAGGATTTCGGCGAGCAGGGGATAACTGCTGCTCAGTTCAAAAATTTCCTGATCCACCCGTTCCAGGTAAGAAGGGAACTGGCTCATGAAAAGTTCCGTCTGCACCTTCACTTTGGGCACAAGGAATACGCCCACCATGCTCAAAATAATCAGGAACAAAATTTCGACAAGAACTACCCGGATCGTCCGATTTTTGATGTATTTTTGCAAACGGGCGACCCCGTTCGCCTGTATCGTTGAAAAAACAAAGGTAAGAAAAAGCAGAAGAAAGAACGATCGAAGCAGAAAAACCAGGCCAAACAACATACCCCAAACCATGACGGTGGCTATATGCGGAACAATTCGATCCCAGGGTTGAGGCAAAGATCTGAATGGTGGATGGCTGGTTTTCATAACAGGCTGGTAGAGTTGTTGTGCATGATCTTCAAAATACAGAGTTGCCACATAGATTTCTTTCCGGCATTGTGCGGCACGCTTATCGTTCCATGCTTTTCAAATTCTTCTGATTTTGGGCCTGGGCGACGGTAAAGGCGATGATGGTGGAGACATTTTCCATATCGCTGTTGCGCTGAATAACATTAAAGGGTCTGCTGAGACCCATCAGCAACGGCCCGATGGCTTTGGCACCACCCAGTTGATCAAGAAGCTTATATGAGATGTTTCCCGAGGTAAGATCCGGAAAAATAAGGACATTAGCCGGCTGGCCGAGACGGTTGAAGGGAAATCTTTCATTCAGGATCGACTCGACCACGGCGGTATCCGCCTGCATCTCACCATCGATGAGCAAGTCCGGCCGGCGGCGTCTGACAATATGCATCGCTGCGGTCACTTTGTCCGCTTCAGGATGGTGGACACTGCCGAAGTTGGAAAAAGAAAGCATGGCCACCCGCGGATCCATGTCGAAGAAATGAGCCATTTCTTCAGCCAGGATGGCTATCTCGGCCAGGTCTTCAGCGGTAGGCTGGATGTTGACCGTGGCGTCGGCAAATAAGAGCGTCCGATTTTTCGAAATCATCAGGTAGAGACCTGATACCTTGGCCACACCCGGCCGCCGGTCGATGACCTGCAGCACCGGGCGTATGGCATTGGGGTAGGATTCGGCCACCCCGTGAACCTGACCATCAACCAGACCTTCACGAACCAGCATGGCCCCGAAGACATAGGGATTCAGCAGTTGCCGCTGCACCTCTTCCATGGACCAGCCGCGTCGTTGCCGCAGCAGGAAAAGTTTGTCGGCAAATGATTTCAGGTAGGGATTATGCTCTGGATCAATGATTTCGATACCATTAAGCGGGATTTGCAGACTTTTGGCGATGGCTGAAATTTTTCCCTGATTGCCGAGCAGCACCGGCTTGGCAATCCCATCGTGCAGGGTATTATAAGCCGCCCGGATGATCACCGGCAAACTGCCTTCCGGCAGAACGATTCGCTTGGGATCCTGTTGGGCACGCATAATGATTTTGCGAATGAGTTCGCGTTCCGGACCGAGAGTGGTCTCCAGTTTATTCACGTACATTGTCCGTTCCGGCAGTGCGATCCTGGCAACCCCGGTTGCCACTGCGGCCTCGGCCACTGCCGGCACCACTTTCAGCAGCACCCGGCTATCGAACGGTTTGGGAATTATATAATCGGTGCCGAATCGGATTGGTTTGTCTCCATAGGCCCGGATGACCGCGTCGGGAACATCTTCTCTGGCGAGCTCAGCCAGGGCGTGCACAGCCGCAACCTTCATGGCTTCGTTGATCGAGGTAGCTCCAACGTCGAGAGCCCCGCGGAAGATATAGGGAAAACCGAGAACATTGTTGACCTGATTGGGAAAATCGGATCGACCGGTGGCAATAATCGCATCAGGTCGTGCTGCCTTCGCCTCGTTGTAGTCAATTTCCGGATCCGGATTGGCCAGGGCAAAAATAATCGGCGAGGGGGCCATCTGCTGCAACAGTTCTGCAGTAAAGGCGCCTTTTGCTGAAAGTCCGACCAGCATATCCGCGCCCCGCACCGCATCGGTCAAAGTTCGGCGTTCGGTATCGTTGGCAAATTCTTCCTTGTACGGATTCATCCCTTCAGGCCGACCTTGGTAGATAACGCCACGGGTGTCGACCATCATCACGTTTTCTCTCAAGACCCCGAGCAGGACATACAACCGGGCGCTGGCAATGGCCGCAGCTCCAGCTCCGTTGATGACCACGCGAAGCTCGGCAAGTTCCCGTTTCGTCAGTGCCGCGGCATTGATCATGGCTGCCGCAGAGATGATTGCCGTGCCATGCTGGTCGTCATGGAAAACCGGAATGGACATCTGCTTTTTCAGCTGCTCTTCAATATAAAAACATTGGGGGGCCTTAATATCTTCGAGGTTGATTCCGCCAAAGGTCGGTTCCAGCAGTTTGACCGTGCGAATGAATTCATCCGGGTCGGTCGTGTCGATTTCCAGATCAAAAACATCAATATTGGCAAATCGTTTAAACAGCACGGCCTTGCCTTCCATAACCGGTTTGCTGGCTAACGCGCCGATAGCGCCAAGGCCGAGCACCGCGGTGCCGTTGGTTATAACGGCGATCAGATTTGCCCTGTTGGTATATTCAAACGATTTTTGCGGATCTTTTTCAATCTCAAGACAAGGTGCAGCCACCCCAGGTGTATAGGCCAGACTGAGATCGGCCTGACTTATAAACGGCTTGGTAGGGACGACCTCGGTTTTCCCTGGTCGCGGCTCCCGGTGATAGCGGAGTGCTTCTTCGTAGTACATCATTTGTCTTTCTCCATTTTTTATAGTTTTACTACCTGGCAGGCTGAAGGGACTCAAGTAGAAGATAACTCAGACCGGCAATCGTTCCAGCCGCCGGAATAGTGATAATCCATGCTACAGCCAGGTTGGCGGCAATCTCCCAACGTACAGCCGACAAACGTTTGGTGGACCCCACCCCGAATATACAGGCGGTAATTGTGTGGGTTGTGGAAACCGGTGCTCCGAAAAGAGATGCCCCGGTGATAACCATCGCGGCAGAAGTTTCCGCGGCAAAGCCATGTATCGGTTCCAGTTTAAAAATACGATGACCCATCGTTTTGATAATTTTCCACCCGCCAAGGGCTGTGCCAAGCGCCATCGCCAGCGCACAGGAAAGTTTTACCCACAAGGGCACGTAAATGACATCAATTTTATGAAAAAGAAAGAGGGCCAGGGCTATCACACCCATAGTTTTCTGGGCATCATTAAAGCCATGACTGGTGGCCATAAATGCCGCCGAGATGATTTGTAATTTCTTGAAGCTTTTGTTGACTGTTCTGCGATTTACCCTTGAAAATATAAGCATCAGACCAATCATTACCAGATAGCTCACGGCAAAACCGGCCAGAGGAGAAAGAACCATCGGCAGGAGTATTTTATGCCAAATACTTGCCGAATTGAGACTGGCAAACCCTGCATGGGTCACTGCCGCACCAATAAGTCCACCAATAAGGGCATGCGAAGATGACGAGGGGAGGCCATAATACCAGGTGAGCAGGTTCCAGGCTATCGCCCCAATCAGAGCAGCCAACACCAGAATCTCGCTGCCCATGACCACATCGGTATTCACTATACCCTTACCCAGCGTGCTCGCCACTTCCGTGCCAAGCAGGGCGCCGGCAAGATTCAGTACGGCAGCCATGATAACGGCTACTCGAGGTGAGATCACCTTGGTCGAAACTACTGTGGCAATGGCATTGGCGCAGTCATGTGCCCCATTGGTGAAATCAAAGATCAGGGCGACCAACACTATAAAAACGAGCAATACCGGTATATCAAGCATTTTTCAACACCACTTCCTCAATAGCATCGGAGAGGTCATCGACCCTCTCGATGACCTGTTCGATACGATCATAGACCTGGACCCATTTAATTATATCGAGAACACCTTTGAATTCCGTCACTTCAACATCCTGCAGCTCAGATAAACCGGTGCTCAGGAGCATATCGCATTCCCCTTTCAAATTCTTTATTTGACGGACGAACGGAGCAACATCCTGTTTATCCCGAAGGGCTATGATCATTTCTCCGGTATAATTCACCATCTTCTTGACATTATGGATCATTTTCTTCGCTGGAAACCGAATATAGGCAATGCCTGAAACCCGGGTCCTGGCGGCAATATTTTTAAAATAATTAATGGAATCTTCCTGGGCCATAGTGATCTGGTAGATATCTTCTCGATCAATAGGGGTGATAAAAGTTTGTGAAAGCTGCCGGGAAATTTCATGGCAGAGTTCGTCAGCTTCTGATTCCTTGGCATCAATACGCTTGAATACCTTGTCAATTGTGGTGAAATCCTCAAAAATAAATTCGAGATCAGCAGCAACATCTTTAAGTATCTGATTCTGTTGGATAAGCATATCGTAGAACCGGATTGCCCTGGGAAACAAGGTGAAGGCCATTATTTCACTCCTGCCGAATTATTTCAGCGGCTTTTTAGTAATTATATTGAAAAGGCTTGAAAGTTGGTAATTTGCCTGTAACGCTACTTAAGCGCCTGTTGGAAGATCAGAGAGAATTCAAAACCGGAGGAGGCACTGAAAGCCTGTGGTTTTGTTTAATCAACATGACATAATAATCGAATTTTACATTTTTCCCAATCCATTTCGTTAAATCGCAATAAAGGCGAACAATTTATCGCAACCCCGCCAACCCGCCCCATTATCTGGCCAATGGATAAACAGCCGCACATCATCTCTCCTCACTTCCAGGGAAAGCCTTTTTATCAAGAAAAAAGCGCATCAGTGGCGCGCTGGTGATGCTGGTCACAAGGGCCATGGTAATGAGGGCGACAAAAACCGTCTGATTGATAAGACCGGCGTCATAGGCAAGAGAACCAAGAATCATCTCCATGGCACCTCTGGCGTTGAGTCCAAAACCGACTGCCAGAGACCTCCGGGAAGACATGCCACCAAGTCTGGCTCCGATACCTGCACCGATAACCTTGCCCCCAAATGCCAGCAGCAAGATTATCATCACCATGAGTGGATCGAAATGTTCAATGAAATTTACCTTCAAGCCTATGGAAACAAAGAATAGCGGGGCAAAGAAATTGGTGACGAACTGGTGCATTATCTCCCGCGCCTCTTCACGAAAATAAACAGAGTCCCCGATGGCAAGTCCGGCAATAAAGGCTCCCAGGATTGCGTGGATATGGATAAATTCAGTAAATGCGGCACAGAGCAGACAGAGGCTGAGGCTAAAAGCCAGAACACCGCCCGGCCAGCTTAGTCTGGTTTGAATCCAGGGCAGGATGCGATTGAGGATAAATCGCCCCACAACCAGCATGAAAATGGCGAAAACCGTTATAGAGACCAGGTTTTGCATGACACTTCCGCCGCCGCTGTTTTTATTAACCAGGGAGAGGATAAAGGAAAAACTGATCCAGCCCACAACATCATTAAAGACTGCCGAAGCGATGATCACCGCACCAATCTCGGTTTTCAGCAACTTCATATCGAGGAGAATTCTAGCAATTACCGGCAGGGCGGAAATTGACATTGCTGTCCCGAGGAACAACGAAAAGAGAAGATGGGTTGGGCCATTTCTGACCTCCGAAAACCAGTGTGGGAAGAACCAGGCCAGGGCAAAAGCCGATCCAAAAGGAAGAGCCATACTGCCTAAACCGGTGGAGAGCGCCGTCTTGCCATGTCTGAGAAAAAGAGAAAAACGCAACTCAAGACCGGTAATGAAGAGAAGCAATATCACCGACAACGATAAAATTGCATCAAGAGCAAGGGAGAAATGAGCGTTTTCAGTGAAGGGAAATATTGCCGTGTATACACCTGGTGTAATGGTGCCGAAAACGGTAGGTCCCAGAGCTACCCCGACAATCAGCTCCCCCATGACCATCGGCATGCCGATTCTCTTGCCCAGCTCTGAGGCAATGCGCGAGAAAATCAGCATAATACTGATCGCCACCAACAGGATTACGAGATCATTTTGACTCAGTTTAACCATAGCAAGTAATGGAGGAAAAAATCAGGTGTCGTTGGTGAATCGTGAGTGGACTATGAGTACATTACACGGCAGTTGCTTTAGAATGTATTCCATGTCATGGGGGAAAATCCGGTCAATCAGCCCATATCTGCTGTCAGGAGAATTGATAACCAGGAGGTTTGCTTTACCGTCTTCGGCATATTTACGGATCACAAATCCCGGTCGCCCCAAAAGCACGGTTTTGACGATATTGATATTCCCGGCCTCGCAATGGCCGATTGCCTCCCGTATTGTGTCTTCCGCTTCAATGAGCAGCTGCTTTTTCACGGCGGATTGTTCGCCGGTCGTGCTGTCACCTGACATAGCCATTGCCAGACCTGTCTGGTCTACCTGTTTGACGATATGCATCTCATGGCAGCCTGTCCGGCGGGCAAAATAAAAACCGGTATTAAGGGTAGGTATTGTTTTCTGGTGATCAACGCAGTCCGTTACAATCTTATCGAATTTGCTTCCACCAATCCTCGGTTCGGTCAGCAACAGAAGAGAACATTTGGCACGACGGCTCAGGCTTCTTGCCACGGAGCCAAGATAATAGCGAAACACCGTTTCCCGTCGCAAAGCGCCAAGCACGAGGAGATCAACCATGTTATCCTTGCAGATGCCAAGCAGCGAAACAATCGGATCGCCATCAGGCCAGAAAATGCGCACCTCTTGCCCAATACCAGTATTTTGACACGTCTGGTGAAAACGGTTTTCTGTGGCGGGTGTATGTTCGTCGATAGAGATCAAGAGCAATTCTGCCTTAAAGGTATCCGCCAGTTGCCTTGCCTCACTGAGCAGCGGGCCTAGGTTTGCAGAAAAAGTAACGACCAGGGCAATAGTCTCGAATGGGAAGGGAGGGCGGCCTTTTAATTGGCAATGATCCATGTTTTTTCTTAAAAGCCAGATTTTGGCGTCCTGTTTTTCTCGTTTACGGTAAGCCTAATAGTTCTGGTATGAAATTTTTAATATGACTTTCATTGCGATCTATCATGGTATAGTAGAGACTTAGCAATAATTTTCTTGTGTTTTTCACAAGAAAATTATTTCGTGCAGGAACTTCTACCCCTTTAGGGGGTATTAAGAAGAGTACCCGACAAGCGAGTACTAAAAAGAATCCCGGCATGTTTCTTCTTTACCGAGGTTGCAATATACCATATTATATTGTCGGCTAGTGAAAAAGCTGCAGATCGCCTCGCATATAATTTGTTCTTTCGATTTATATTTTCACGATCATATGGTAACTAGTAAACACGGTATTATTACATAGGATATACATAACAGACCTTTCCTGCCCCAAAGGCCTCTTTCTTTATTTATTTCGTTTATTTACAAGGAGTTCCATGAACACTTCACTCAGGCTCAAGCTCGGAGCTGTTTTCTTTCTTGTGCTTTTTGCCCTCATGACAATCTTTCCATCGTTTTATGCCGGGACGCCGACCTGGTGGAAGAAATATCTGGCCCCAGGCGGCTTGCATCTCGGTCTTGATCTGCAGGGCGGAATGCATCTGGTCTTGAAGGTGGATCTCGAGCGTGCCGCGCAGAATTCGCTGACGCTTGTTGCCAATGACTTGAAGGATCGGCTGTCAGAACAATCTATCAGTATTGTGCAAAGCAAAGCGCAGCAGGCTGGAACGATAATATTCACCCTGCCCAATGCCAATGCTGTTGAGAAAGTTACCGCCGTCGCCAAGGAGGATCCGGATGTCGTCATTCGCACCGAGACAAAAGAGGGGACTTTTCCACGCATTTTTGTCAGCTTGTCTAAAGAAAAAATCGATTATATCAAGGCAAACGCGGTAAATCAGTCGCTTGAGATTCTGCGCAACAGGATTGACCAGTTCGGTGTCGCCGAACCGGTGATTATCCGTCAGGGCGACGATGAGATTGTTATTCAGCTGCCGGGAGTGAAAGATCCGAAAAGGGCCTTGAAGCTGCTTGGCGATACCGCCCAACTCGAATTTAAGATGGTAGCTGATCCCGAAGGCATTAATGTCGCCGAACTCGTGGCCCAGACTGTTCGTTCCGGGGCCTGGCATGAAGGTGAAGGTGTCAAAAAACTTAACCAGCTCCTGGAAAACCGCCTGCCCAGAGATACTGCCGTCTATTTTGAAAAAGAAGTTGATCCGGCCACCAAACGGGAGATCAGCCGACCGCTGTTGCTACAGAACAAAATTCTGATGACCGGTGAGATGATCAAGGATGCCCGGGTTCGGGTTGGCGGCAACTTTAACGAGCCCTATGTCAGTCTCGATCTGACCGGCAGCGGGGCAAGGGTTTTTGGCAATCTCACCGAGAAAAACGTCGGCAAAAGAATGGCGATTGTCCTGGACGATATCGTTCGTTCTGCTCCGGTGATTCGTGAAAAAATACTCGGTGGATCAGCCCAGATTTCCGGCAGTTTCACCCATGAGGATGCAACCGATCTGGCCATCGTTTTGCGGGTTGGTGCACTTCCTGCACCGGTAGATATAATCCAGAACATGACTGTTGGTGCAAGCCTCGGTCAGGATTCCATTCAGAAGGGCATTTTTTCCGGTATGCTTGGCGCCCTGCTGGTTGTCGGCTTTATGCTCATGTATTATCGATTGTCCGGGGTCATCGCCAATACCGCCATGGTCCTGAATATTTTGTTTCTTTTTGCCGGACTGGCCATCCTCAGTGCAACGCTTACCATGCCCGGTATTGCTGGTATCGTTCTCTCCGTCGGTATGGCGGTCGACTCCAACGTCCTCATTTTTGAAAGGATGCGGGAGGAATCCGCACTTGGCAAATCGATCAAGTCGAGCATTGATGGTGGCTTCAGCAAAGCGTTCCTGACCATTATCGATGCCCACGTAACGACCCTGATAACCGCCCTGGCGCTGTTTTTGTTTGGTACCGGCCCCGTTAAAGGTTTTGCTGTCACCCTGTCTCTGGGTATCATTTTCAATCTCTTTACTTCCATTTATTATTCCCACTGGATCTTCAACGGCGCCTCTTCTCTGAAATGGATGAAGCGTATTCACTATATGCAGTTTATCAAGAAACCAAATCTTGACTATATGAAACTGCGCAAACTCGCTTTTGGTTTTTCCGGCGCGCTGGTTCTTCTTGGAATTGTTGCTTTTGTGCAAATTATGCTGGGCAACGCCAACATGGGTGTCGACTTTGCCGGCGGGTCTCTGCTGCAGTATAAAGCTGAGAAAAATTTCACGATGAGTGAGGTACGTACAGCTTTTGACCAAAGCGGGCTGGAAGGTATCGACTTGCAGAAGGTTGAAAGCGAAGGCCGGCTGATGGTGAAAATCAAAAAATCCACCAAGGTCATTGCTTCTGAACTGAACGAGCAGGTGACTGCGGTGCTCACGAAGCAGCTTCCCGACAAGAAATTTTCTCTGGAAAGTCAGACGGAAATAGGCTCATCGGTGAGTGCGGTACTACGCAACAAGGCAATGCTCGCCATCGCCCTGTCTATGGGCGGAGTCATTGTTTATCTTGCTTTTCGCTTCAACCTCAGCTTCGGCATTGGCGCGGCAGTAGCCACCTTTCATGATGTTCTGGCTGTGCTGGGCATATGCTGGCTGTTGAATATCGAGATGACCCTGCTCATGGTCACGGCCTTACTGACGCTGGCAGGGTATTCATTGAATGATACAGTGGTTATCTTCGACAGAATCCGCGAAAACATGAACAAATCCGAGACCC
>JBBRDD010000014.1:0-41150 GCA_038204235.1 Desulfobulbales bacterium | reverse complement strand
CCGGCGATCATCCTGGCCGATGAACCGACCGGCAACCTCGATCTCTCGACCGGTGAAGATATTATCCGGCTGTTAAAGGAACTCAGTCTCCAGCGCAACGTTACGGTCATTTCCGCGACCCATGATTATAAAATGCTCAATGTTTCGGACCAGGTCGTCTGGATCAGAGACGGGCGGGTCGATAAAATTCAACAAAGAGACGAACTCGACATCAAAACAGGCGGGCTGGAAAATGCCGCGCATTGACATTTTGCCATCACATCGCTCAGCACAACAAACCTCCACCAGGAACCTCATCTTCCGGCAATGAAAAAAGCGCTTTTTTTTCTTGGCATCGTCTTCTGTCTGGTTGTGCATTTTTTTGTTCCTGCACACGCTGGAACCGATGCGCCTGAAGATTCCCTGCGCCAAACGATTGAGACCCTCAGCAGCTTTGGCAGCAGAACGACCGGCTCGGTGGGCTATGAAAAGGCAGTAGACTTTGTCGAGCAAAAGTTGCAGTCCATAGGGCTTGACCCGCAGGCGTATTTCTATGAACTGCCCATTCGTCGTTTTCTGGGTGCGGAACTGCGCATTAAAGACCAAAAAATTCCTTTAATCCCCTTTATCAATAATGGTATAACCCCGGAAGCGACGGATGGCATACTGAGCGCACCGCTCTTTTATGTCGGCAAAGGTCAGCTCCGGGAAATTGACGGCAAAGATATCAAAAACAGCATCGTTCTGCTCGATTTCGATTCCGGCAGGAACTGGCAGCTGCTCGCCTCTCTTGGGGTAAAGGCGGCTATTTTCCTGCAGGGCGACAACAGCCAGGGGCGGATCTTCTTTACCGAGAAGCAGGAAGTGACGCCATTGCAGTTTCCCTGCTTCTGGATGAAAAAAGACCAGGCCATCCACTATTTCGGGCCGCTGCAACAACAGAACACCCCTCTCTTCACCCAGGTACAGTTACAGTCACGTTGTGTCTGGGAGAACTATCTCGCGCAAAACCTCTATTCACTCATTGAAGGTACCGATCCGCAGCTGAAAAAAGAGTTGCTGATCATCGAAACTTTTTTCGATAACGAAGAATTTGTCGCCGGCAACTCTCCCGGCGCCGATGCAGCCACCTCCATCGCTACCTTTTTGGAATTGGCCAAATCCCTGAAAAAAAATCCACCGCAACGATCTGTCATGCTGGTTGCCACCAGCGGTCAGGCTCAGACCCTTGCAGGGATGCGGGATATGATCTGGAGTACGAATGTCAGATCCAAGGATCTGCGCGATACCAAGCGTCAGCTGCAGAAAAAAATTGCCAGAGGCAAAGCCAATCTGGAGATGCTGCATGGACTCGTTTTGCCCCTTACCGAGGATAGCAAGCGGGATAAAAATTTAGGAACAGCTCTCAAACACAGTCTCGATCAGGCTATCGATCAGGTGTCGAGACAGCTCATGCAGCTGCGACTCGGGGTGCAGACAGAAGAAGCACAGCAGTTAATCAAACATACCGCACAGCAACGTCTGCTCTACAGAAGACTCGGATGGGCGGACAGCTTCCACAATCTTCCACCGGCAGAAACGGGGCTTCTGGCCCAGATAATTCCCAAAGCTATGGAGAGAAATGAGCGACTCCTGAAAGATGTCGGCAACCAGCTCAAAGCCCTGCAGTCCGCCTCGACTTTTCGCAACCATGTCCGAGACTACGAAGTGACGGCAATCGTCAGTCTTCATCTCTCCAGCCACGGCAACGGGGTGGGAGGATTTCATCGCGGCTGGCTCTATAATCTCAAACAGACTGTCAACAGAACATCCATTTACAGCCCCATCGCTGACATACTCGAAGATGCAGGCAAATCAGGCTTCGGCAGGGCGAAATACCAGGACACTTTACGGCCGAGTCATTTGCGCTCCTGGGATTCCTGGTTTCTCGATCAACCCAACCTGGGCGGCGAAGTCAGTGCCCTGGCCGGCTACCTCGGCCTCAGCCTGGTGACGACTGGAGACGGGCGGATGTTGTGGGGAACACCAGCGGACACGGTGGAAAAAATTGACTGGCCCTATCTGCTTGACCAGAGCAGGCTGATCGAGCGACTCATTTACCGCCTCGCAGAGACTAAAAATCTTAAGACCGATAATTCTCCACGAGATGGTTTTGTATCGGTGACTGCGCGCACCAATCTGCTGCTGCAGGGGGAGCTGTTCGCTAATTACCCGGCAGCCGACACGACAATTCTCGCCTATCAGGGCAGCAATAAATTTTACGCCATGGTCGATGAATCGGGGTATTTCCGAATTAAAGGACTGGCCGATAAAAAGCATGTCCTGGATAAACTGGTCATTGAAGGCTACCGATTTGACGAGGATACCGGCAAGGTTATCTGGGCAATCGACAAAAAGGAAACAGGAAAAGACAATTACCGACTGAAACTGCTGCGCAAATCGATGCAGACGGATCTGGTCATGTTCAATTGCCGGCAGACAACCCTGTTCGACCTGCTCGAACCACGCAACTTTGCCTACCTGACAAAAATACACCTCTTCGACGGCAGACGCGATGCCGCACCGGAGCATTACTGGTACAGCCGTATCGACACCAGGGAATCGATCATCTCCTCCATCTATACCGAACCCGGCACCCGTCTGAAACTTACCCTGTCCGACACGGTGCTTACCAATAAAATGATTTTGACCAACGGCAGCGAAAAAGACAAACTTGGCCTCGGCTATCTGGTCGATCAGTACCCTTCCATCCCAAACACCATTTATCACGCGGCACAAGATGCCTGGACGCTCCTTGGCCCGCGCATCGACAACCTGGAGCGACACGGTATTTATGACACCCGGATTAACGAACTGAAAGCCAGAGGTCTTGCCGCTCTGGCGAAAAGTACCAGCAGTTTTGCCGGGTTTAATTATTCAGTCGCCCGCACGGCTGCGCAAGATGCCCTGGCTCTCGCGGCCCGGGTTTACATCCAGGTAGAGAAGACCCAGAAAGATGTCCTCTTCGGCGTCCTTTTCTATATTGCCCTCTTTGTTCCCTTTGCCTTTGTCATGGAACGTTTTCTGTTCAATTTTGCCACCATTTACAAGCGCATTGTCGGCTTCAGCCTGATCCTGGTGCTGCTGATCGCCGTCATCTACAATATTCATCCGGCTTTTGAACTGGCCTATAGCCCATTGGTAGTCATCCTGGCCTTTTTCATTATCGGCCTCTCTTTTATGGTAACTTTGATCATTTTTTTCCGCTTCGAAGAAGAGATGATCCGCCTGCAGCGACGAGCCACCCACAAACGTCCGGAAGAGATCAGTCACTGGAAGGCCTTCGTTGCCGCTTTTTTCCTGGGTGTCTCCAATCTGCGCCGACGGCGCCTGCGCACGCTGCTCACCTGCACTACTCTGATTATTCTTACTTTTACCATAATGAGCTTCACCACTATCAAGTCTAATCGACAACAGGTCAGACTGCCCTTTCAGCCTCACGCTCCTTACCTCGGGATCCTCTTGAAAAAGGTCAACTGGCAGAACCTGCCGACACAGGCAACCGATATTCTGGTCAACAGCATGGCGACAATCAGCAAACCGGCACCGAGAGTGTGGCTGGAAGGCAATGATCCCGCCCGTCCGGTCAACGTGCCGCTTCGCCATGGGACTCGTGAAATTACCATCCAGGGTCTTGTCGGTCTGAGCCCGAACGAGGCGAACGTCACTGGACTCGACACCATTCTGAGTTCCGGCCGATGGTTTTCTGATACCGACCAGACAGCGATTATCCTTGAAGAGCAGATGGCCACTCGACTCGGCGTAACAGTACAGGACGACCAGACCGTATTACTATGGGGTTTTCCGTTCACGGTTATCGGCACCTTCAAGGCGGAGGATTACGAGAAGGCAGTTGACCTTGACGGAGAAATGCTCACCCCGGTCATCTTCCCGGACGAGGCGGGAACAGATCTGACTGAAGCGGAGATGGACGCCCTTGAATCCGGCGACGACGTCCGGTCCATGCAGAGCAGATATATCCATATCCCGGCTGGGCAGACGGCAATCATCCCGGCTAAGACCCTGCTGGCCGCCGGTGGCAAGCTAAAGGATATCGCTGTCAAACCGGGCGATACAGCCGATATCGGCGCTCTTGTCAACGCCTTGACCGACAGGTTCAGCCTGGCTATTTTCGCCGGCGAGAAAGATGGGGTCTGGCTGTACAACATCAGCGACACCATGAACTATAGCGGGGTCCCCAATATTATTATTCCGCTGCTCATTTCGGTTTTGATCGTCCTGAACACCATGATCAGCTCCGTCTATGAGCGAAAGGGGGAAATAGCGGTATACACCTCCGTTGGCCTGGCCCCTTCCCATGTCGGCTTTCTCTTTGTCGCCGAAGCAATGGCTCTGGCCGTTATTTCCGTGGTAGTTGGCTACATGGTGGCCCAGATTTCTGCGGCATTTCTGGCGGCGACTCCCCTATGGGAAGGGATCACCGTCAATTACTCTTCGGGGGCCGGAATTGCGGCCATGGTGCTCGTCATCGCCGTCGTTCTTCTCTCAGTGCTCTACCCGGCAAGAGTTGCCGCCCGCATTGCCATTCCCGATGTCAACCGAACCTTCAAACTGCCGCCGCCCGTTAACAACACCATCCGTGTCACCCTGCCGTTTCTCATGAAATTCAGGGAGCATGAAAGCATTGGCGGATTCGTCTACGAATATCTAACGAGCCACCGTGATGTGTCGCACGGGATTTTTTCAACAGGTCCTGTCGAGGTCGTTTTCAGCTGCTCAACGGTCGATGAAATCCATAAGATGATCGCCGAATCAGAAACCCCGGCCGATTTAAGATGTTTACACATACGGGCTAATGTCTGGCTCGCGCCTTTTGACTTCGGCATCATGCAGACCGTTGACATCCAGTTTTGCCCGGCCATGGAAGGTGAGGAATTTCTCGAAATACAGATCACCCTGCACCGGCAATCGGGGGAATCGGCTGCCTGGCAGCGGATCAACACCTCTTTTTTGCATGAAGTGCGCAAACAGCTGCTGGTCTGGCGTTCCTTTGACCATGCGGCCCATATCCAGCTGCAAAAATCTTTTCAGAAAATTATCGCCGACAAGGGCTTTGGTCCGGAGGTCAGCTGACATGCAGAGTTCCCCACAGAATCCGACAGCCACACCAATTCGCCTTCGAGCTCCTTTTTTCGGTCTTTTGCTGGCTGTTGCTATTTGTCTTCTCACCCCCTACAACAACATTTTTCTGCGGGCGACGCCGCTCGGCGGCGGCCATTTCCCCCTCGCCCCCTTCTTTATTTTTTTAATCCTGGCCGTCTGCGTCAGCCTGATCGCCCGAATTTTCCGTTCCTCACTGTTGCTGACCGGCCCTGAACTGCTGGTTGTCTGGATTGAGATGGTTATCGGTTCGGGCATCGCCTACACCGGCTTTGCCCGCACTTTTCTGATCAATCTGACCGCCCCTGTCCATTTCGCCACCCCGGGAAACCGCTGGAACGAAGTGCTTACCCCTCTTATTCCGCCGGCACTGACCCCGACTGACCCACAGGCAATCGAGCTTTTATATAACGGCATTAGTGGCGGTCGGGATATGAACTGGCTCGAGGTGATGCGGACAATCCCCTGGGCCCCGTGGCTGCCTCCGCTGCTGCTCTGGTCCATTTTTGTCCTGCTTTGCTATATGGTCATGCTTTTTTTGATCAATATTCTTTCCAGACAATGGATTCATAATGAGCGGATGAACTTTCCGCTGTTAAAGGTCCCGGAGATGATCAGTCAGGCGGTAAGTGACGGGCAGACTGGCAGTTTTTTCTTCAATCGTTTCCTGCTCACCGGCCTCTCCATCCCAGTATTTCTGCATCTGGTGAATGGTCTGAATCTGTACTATCCAACGATTCCGTCCATTCCGACCCTCTTTCTGGCCGGCCCCTATTTTTCAGACAGCGGCATACTCACCGGTTTTCAGAAACTGAAGATCTATTTTTATCCGTCTTTTATCGGCTTTGCCTTTCTGACCTCGCGGCAAATCTCCTTTTCTTTCTGGTTTTTCTTTTTAGGCGGCTGTTTGCTCTACGGCATCCTTAATTTATTCGGTTACACCATCCCGGTCTCCGAGCTGGGCGTCACCTTTGGTCCAACCCTGGCACGTCCGGAAGAAATGCAGATGATCGGCGCCTACGGCATCTTTTTTCTTTTTCTCGTCTGGCTGGCACGCCTGCACCTGCTCGATGTCTGCCGCCAATCGTTTTTTCTCAAGAAACCCTCCCCGGATAGGTCAGAATGGTTTGATGTCCGGATTTCATTCTGGGGTGCTATCATCGGCTTTGCGGCGATTATCTGGTGGTATATCCGGCTTGGTATGGCTCCGGTCACGGCAATCGTACTCGTCGGTGCCTTTTTTATGATCATGCTGGTGGCAACACGGATCATCTGCCAGGGTGGACTTGCCTATTTTACCCTCACCGCGGCCCCCACCGATGGAATGATCGCCCTTTTCGGGACGAAATTATTTGCCGGTGCCAGTGGTATCTTAGCCGGAATGAGTCAAAAAGTTCTTTTTGTCGATCTGCGGGAATCGTTGCTGCCGTCACTTTTGCACGCCCGCCACCTCAATCAGACAAGAAGGCCGGCCCTGCTGCTTTTTTCCGGGCTGGCGATGACCATTGTCGCTTCCATGACCGCATCCATCCTGGCCATGATGACCCTCTGCTACCGCTACGGCATTCGTGAACTGCAACTTGACTGGGCCAGCCAGACCACAACCGCTGTGTATGAAAATATTTACCGACTGGTTGCCATGGACACCAGTACCGGCAACTGGATCTTTACCTTTGCCCTGGCGGGAGCTGTGGTAATGCTTGTCCTGGTCACCTGTTATCATCGCATCTACTGGTGGCCCATTCATCCGCTCGGCTACCTCACTGCCTACAGCTCGGCCATGCGTATTTTGTGGGTCAGTTTTTTTATCGGCTGGGCCTGCAACGCCGTGTGTATGCGCTATGGAGGCATAGTACTATTCAAGAAACTGCAGTATTTTTTCATTGGCCTGATAATCGGTGATTTTCTCATGGGCGGTGGTTGGGCCCTGGTGGGCCTCTTTACCGATATGAGTTACCAGGTGTTGCCGGATTAATTGCCGGAGACCTTGAGTTCGGATAACGCAAGCTATGTATGATGATAAAGAATTAAAAGAATATCGCGACCTGCTCAAAGCGCCCTCACACTTTGAAGAAGGGTTTGACTGGAAGACCATCATCGGTGCCATCTTCATTGGTTTTTTGATGATGCCGGGATCGATGTATCTCCAGTTAGTCATCGGCCAGGGCATCGGTCCGGCTGCCCGCTGGGTGACCATCATACTATTTGCCGAGATTGCCAAACGGGCCCACTCCGACCTGAAACAGCAAGAAATTTTTCTCCTGTATTATATGGCAGGTGCCGCGCTGGCTTCGCCTTTTTCCGGCCTGCTCTGGAATCAATACCTGGTGCAGTCGGATGCCGCGAGAATGCTTGGGGTGACCGAATTCATCCCAACCTGGATCGCACCCGGTCCGGATTCGCAGTCGATGGTGGAACGATCATTTTTCCACAAAGACTGGCTCATCCCTATACTGCTGCTGGTGGGCTCGCAGATCATTCAGCGCATCGATCATTTCGGTTTGGGTTATGCCCTCTACCGGATTACATCAGATGTTGAAAAACTGCCGTTTCCGATGGCCCCGGTAGCCGCGCTCGGCACCATGGCCCTGGCTGAATCGGCGGAAGAAAAGAAGGAGAGCTGGAAATGGCGGGTTTTTTCCATAGGCGGGGTTATCGGTCTGGCATTCGGTTTTGTTTATGTGGTGCTGCCGATAATCTCCGGGTTGATCTTTACCGAACAGATCAGACTCATCCCGATCCCATGGATCGAACTGACCGGATACACCGAAGATATTCTGCCAGCCGTCGCCACCGGTCTGCAGCTTGACCTCGGCCTACTTTTTGTTGGCATGGTCCTGCCATTCTGGGCGGTAATCGGCGGTCTTGTTGGTCTGATCATTACCATTATCCTCAATCCGATGCTCTATTCCCACGGAATTCTAACCAGATGGCATCCCGGCATGGCCACAGTTGAAACTGTTTTTGCCAACAACTTCGATTTTTATATGAGCTTTGGTATCGGCCTGGGGCTGGCTATCGGCCTGATCGGTGTCTGGTCGGTGATCCGTTCCTTTCGTGAAAAAGACGGCAACAGGGGGACGCTCCATGACCTGTTTCATCCTCCGGCCGGTCGGGGCGATTTCAATTTCTGGATTGCCATCGGTATTTATTTCTTCTCGACGCTGGCCTATGTTGCATTGTGTGTCTGGCTGGTCCCGTCTTTTCCGTGGATCTTCTTTCTCGCCTACGGCTTTATCTACACCCCGGTCATTTCCTACATAACCGCTCGGATGGAAGGTATCGCCGGCCAGTTTGTCAGCCTCCCTCTCGTCCGGGAGGCGAGCTTTATTGCCGGGGCCCGTTTTTTCGGTTACCAGGGTATTGAAATCTGGTATGCCCCCATTCCCATCCACAATTACGGCGAGGCAACCGTCCAGTTCCGCCAGATCGAACTGACCGGAACTTCCCTGCGGGGCATTATCAAGGCGGAACTGCTGGTCTTTCCCATCGTCATGATTGCCAGCCTGCTCTTCTCGCAATTTATCTGGAGACTGGCACCGATACCTTCAGCCAATTATCCCTTTGCCCAGGAATTATGGCATCTGCAGGCTTTAAATACCCTGCTTATGCAGACCTCCACCCTGGAGGGAAACTCCATGTTTTATCAGGCCTTAAACGGCATGACCGTTTTTTCCGGTCTCGGCTTCGGACTGGTGATGTACATGCTTCTCAGTCTTTTGGGCCTGCCGGTACTGCTCATCTACGGTGTGGTCCGAGGGCTCGGCCAATCGACTCCCCATGGCCTGGTTCTGGAAGTCGCCGGCGCCCTGCTGGGTAGATATTTTTTCCTGAAAAAATACGGTTCGATGTGGCGGCAATACGCTCCGGTCCTGCTCGCCGGTTTTTCCTGCGGCATGGGGCTGAGCGGCATGTTCGCCATGGGTTTTGCCCTTATCATGAAATCTCTTGGGCATATGGCTTACTAGTGCCTTATGAATTCCTGTCTTGGCTTTTCACAAGACAGGAATTAGGTGAAGGCACTTGTCCCGCAACGCTGTTGGGCGGGGCTAGTGATTTGCTATTCAAAACCTTGTGCTTTTTACAAGAAAAATTTTCGCGAAGAAACTTGTACCCCTCAGGGCGGTATTGAAAAGAACACCCCTCAGGGGGGCATGAAAAGGAATTCCGCAACGCTGTTGGGCGGAATGAGTAAAGAAAACCAATCCAGACAAACGAGTACCTTACAGAGAACTTGACATTATTCCCCACGAACCCATATTCTTTAGAATATGAACAAGCAAAACCAACAATCTAACATATAGATAATAGCCACATGATAACAACACAAAGCACATTAAAGTGGATCATTACTCTCGGTATTCTTTGCACCGCATTCCCCCTTCTCGCCGATACTCAAAAAGTCCCCCACGAGATTGCCGGTATTGCGTTGGGAACCAATGTCAACGATTATCCAGATATTGTCCACAACGATTCTCTCAGGGAAGTTGTGGTAACAGACTGGCATGGTTTTAGAAAAGGCTTCATTTCCTATGGTACATGCAAGAACATTAACCAGATCCTTAAGATGGATATGAAATATGCGGATAAGAGTGAAGAGTTTTATCAAAAGTTATTGAAAAAATTTCGTGAATCATTTGGTGAACCCGATGCATGGAGCGGCGATTCCTTTGGAGTCATGAAGGTATGGAAATGGCAATTCGTCGACGAGGAAAAAAACAACGTCAGCCTGGCACTGCAATATAACGGCAAGAACTCCAATGAAACCCTCGGCAATGTGGTGCGGCTTTCCTACCCCGATAAAATTGAGGAAGAACGGTTCTGTTTTCTTGAAATGTGCCAACAGAGCAACGAAAAGGCCGACGAAAAACGCAGAGAAGAACTGAAAAAATCCGGCTGGTCGTATCTTGTCCCGAGGTAACCTCAATACAACAATGCATGCGGGGGCAGCGCTGCAAAACGACACCAGACTTATTGCCTGGAACGGAGTTCAGCTTAACATACCAAAAGTTTGGGAAGCCCGTGTTTCAGGGCAACACCATCTCGTTTTCGAAAAAGATTTTCGTCCCCTTTTACAGATACGCTGGGAACAATCTGTTCATCATCCTTCCCGCAATCTACAAAAGAGAGTACGGCACTGGGCAGCCGAGCTCGGCGCAGTTATTGCTGAAAATAATCTGCCTCTGGATCTGCAACCGATGGGGGCTCATTTTGGCCAGGTAACCTGCTATCGAAAAAAAAACGGTGTGATGCAAGGAGGCATCTGCCTTTGTGCTGAATGTCACAGGCTGATTCTCTTTCAAATACTTGCATCGGACCCGGTTCTGGTGCAAGAGGTGAGGGGTTGCCTGGCAACACTATCATGCAGCAGTCATGCAGAAAATTTGTGGTGTATCCAGGATTTTTCTCTCAGTATTCCAGCCAGCTATACTCTGCAAGATTACACTTTTGCAGCAGGACTCACCCGGTTATCTTTTTTGAGCAGCAATGTTTTCCTGCAAACCTGTACCTTAGGGCCTGCGGATATCCGCCTGAACCGGCAGTCTCTGCAACAGATTCTCATTGCCCTGGCCGGTGTCCCACAGCTGGACATCGACACTGGAGAAAGCGGCAATTCCTATGAAGGTTCCAGATGTCCAACTATCGTTCAACAGATTTTGTTTCGATTTCGCCGGGAAAAACCATTTCTCAGGGCTGCAATCCGGCATGACACTGGCAATAATCGGCTCCTTGCAGTTGTCCTTTCCGCCAACCGCCCGATAGCTCCGACGACACTCCATCGAATCTTTCAAGAGTATGAAATTATTTAGAAATAAACCAGAGCACAAGGGGCTTAGCCGAACTGAAGCATTAGCGGGCATTCCAGAGAGATCGCCATCGGTTACATGGCAGGTGTTGGAAACAGGTGATATTCTGATAGAATATCCTTTGCAGCTACAGCCGTTTTTTCTTCAAATTGCCAGTCGCTTTCAGAAAGCAACAGCACAGCGACCTACCAAAAAGCTGCAGTTGGACGGAATGGGCAGCAAAGTCTGGCAGATGTTCGACGGAACAAAAGACGTCAGGACAATCATTGTCGAAGTGGCAGAGCAAAACGGGCTCTCTCTTTTGGAAGCGGAGATCTCGGTCACGGCCTTCCTTCGTCAACTTGGCAGGCGTGGGCTTATTTTAATCCGTTAATTATAAGAGACCCATCCTTCTGGCCAAAAGCTGCAGGTCAGCCCAGGTAGCCTGTTTCATTTCAGGATTTTGCAGAAGGTACGTTGGGTGATAGGTGGCAATAACTGGAATTTTTTGCTCTCTTTCCACCACGTAGTCGTGAAACTGGCCCCGTAGGCGAGAAAGTGGCTGAGACTTTTCCAACACTGCACGTGCAGCCACCATGCCCATGGTACAGATAATTTCAGGAGCGAGAGTTACAATCTGCCGCCGTAAAAAGGACACGCAACTCTGTACATGAGTGGCTTGAGGTTGACAGGTCTCGGGAACTGCACATTTAATGATATTGGTGATGAATACGTTGTCAGCGGATAGGTTGATCGCCACCAGCATTTTACTGAGCATCTCGTCCTGCTCCACACCAAACAGATGACCGGGCGGGAGATTCCCTCTCTCGTCTGCAGAAAGCCAGTCACCAACAATTAACAGGCGGATCTTATCAGGGCCTCGACCGGCAACGGGATAGATCCTTTGCTTATGCAATTCACAGGCATGGCAGCTGACAATTTCTGCCTCTATCTCCTCAACTTTCACCGGTGATCGGTTTATTGGCGGGCTCTTTCGCAGCGAAACAGGAGGAACACGAATCGTTTGCTTCTGCGCGCTAACCTCAACAGCCTGCGGCACATTTCGCAAAAAAGACTCTATTCCGTCGTTAAGCGGATACTCAGTGATTCCAATTGCATTATGATATCGGAGTAATGACTGCAACCCAATCAGAAGATCATTTTTCGTATTACTCACGCCTCACCAACTACTCCTTAATAACTTTTTCTTGTCGGTCATTAAACGGCTTCATGTTCGATCGACTAATCAAACGGAAAATAGGAAATAGCCCAATCACCCCCACTCGTATCCTCGACACCTCCATACCCCATGAATGCCCCATAGTAATTGAAGGCGATAGCACTTGCTCCAGCCGGTTTTGGACAGGAGGCTTTAACCATCATTTTATCCGGCACAGTACCAAAAGTGCTGATCAAAGGAGTTATGTCGACCGTGTCAAGAACTCTACCATCCTTATCCAGAAAACTCATTTTAAGAAAAAATCTTTTAACCTTCGAAAAGGAATCAGTCAGGCTCCGGTCAAAACTGAGCGTTCCAGACAAGTTGAAAGTGTCACCTTCTTCAGAATATGAGTAGGTGAGTATCAGGTCATTAGTATCCAATGCTGCATTCTGCGCTCCACCTGCTTTCAGGTTGACTCGAGAATCCTGTCGGGCCATCGCGCCAATCTCAGGTTTCATAAAATTGGCGCAACCGGATAGTAACAGAACGAAAAGCCACATACATACCAGTAAAACTTTGGTCATTCGATGAGCAGTCATAGCATGCTTAGCCTCTTGATGACTTCGAAAAAACGAGAAATATCCTACCACTGGAGTGCTATATTAATCATTTCTCTGGAAAGGAACCAATATTTTCTTAAATTTTCGTGAAAATCGGAGCCATTTTAGTTAAAATTTGGTAATTGTTGGACATATGATTATTATTCTCAACTTGCTATATAGCTCTTATTAACTGTTTCGCAACAGGTAGCGGCAATAAGCGTAACAGCTTTAACCCTGAGATGAGGTGTAACTCTTGACCAAGGAAGAATTCAGTTTATCCAGAAAAAAACTTGGAAAAACTCAAAAAAAACTTGCAGAACTTCTCGGCATGTCACTCAAGACTATTCATAGCTATGAGCAAGGCTGGAGGACGATTCCGGCCCACATAGAAAGACATCTCTATTTTCTGCTTATCAATCAACGGGGCAGACAGGATAGCCTGAAACCATGTTGGGAGAAAAAACTCTGTAATGTAAAAGAGGAATGTCCTGCCTGGGAATTTCAAAGCGGGCATCTCTGCTGGTTTTTATCGGGGACACTCTGTGAATGCACACAGGATATCTCGCAGAAAGAAAAACTTAATATCTGCAAAAAATGTGAGATCTTCACCGATTTGATGCGATAAAGTTTTACGGAGAAGGAACGATGCCAATATACGAGTATAAATGCAACGATTGTGCTAATATATTTGAGGTGCTTACGACTTCAAGCGAAAGTGCCAAAACAGTTCAATGCAGCAAATGTCAAAGTAACAATATCACAAAGGTTCTCTCCGCAGGGAGCTTCAGGCTCGGTTCAGGAACATCGCTGGCATCGGCTCCCGCACCCGGCTGTGGAGGGAAGTCCGGATTTACCTGAGCGACTTGATGATGGGTTCCGTGCGAACCATCTACTCGTCTTTTTCAGGTCCTGCCTTTGAAAAATCATACACTTTTTCATTCTTTTTAAGAAGGCCGAAATCTTTCCGGGCGACTTCCTCAAGATATTTTGGATCTTTATGTAAGCGATCAATATCGCCTTGCAGCTGATCAATCCGCTGTTCGATTTGAGTTGTCTCTTTCTGTAATTTTTTTAACTCGGATCGTTTACTCATAAGAGAGACCACTCCCGAACCCGGAGCAAAAACAATCCACAGCACGGCGATGATCAGAAGAGCCAGAACAATTTTGATTACCCGACTTTCCTGCTGTTCCGAAAGCTTCTGTTTTGGTTTTGCTTGTTTCTTAATAAACGACATTATAACCCATCTTAAATTCGACTATTTACGAGTCCATCATATTTGACTATGCAAAAATCCCCATGTCTGGTCAGCGCATGCCTGCTTGGCCTCTGTACCCGTTATGATGGCAAAACAAAAACTCACCATCAATGTCTGGCCGAAATAACCGGGACAATCTGCATCCCCGTATGCCCTGAACAGTTGGGAGGGCTGGCTACACCAAGGGAAGCTGCGGATATCGTCGGCGGTGACGGAACCAACGTCCTTGCCGGAACTGCCGGAGTAATCACCAAAAGCGGCATCGACCTCACTACCGAATTTATCCGGGGGGCCGAACAGGTATTGCAGATCGCCACCTTGCAAAATGTCAGCAGGGCTTTTCTCAAAGCTCGCAGCCCTTCCTGCGCAGTCACAGGAAAAATGGGGGTTACTGCAGCACTCCTCCGGTCAGCCGGCATTGAACTGACCGAGTTTTAATATCCCGGTTACGATGCAGGATGAGTTTTTTATCCGACAAACACCTTCTACACGCCAATTCTCAAGACCCTCAGAATAAGTATACCTGATTCATAGAGCAAATAAAGAGGCGCACCCATAAGAAACATATTGAAGACGTCCGGTGTCGGAGTCAATACTGCGGCGACGATAGAGATGATTAAAATGGCATATCGCCTGTTTTTCTCATAAAAACGTCGTTTGAATACCCCCACCTTGGCCAGAAACACCATGAATATTGGCAATTCAAAAATAAACCCGAAGGCCAGGATAAAAATTGTTGTAAAATTCACAAACTGGCCGACGGATATTACCGGTTTCAGTTCCTCAGAGCCAAAACCAAGCAAAAATTCAATGCCAAATGGCAAAGTGACATAGTAGCAGAAAAGTGTTCCGGCGTAAAAAAGCAGGCAGGTAAAGAGGATAAAGAAAAACAGTTGCCCGCCGGAGACTCCGAACGGTTTCCCCAGGGACCGCCACATAACCTGCGTGAACCAGGGCATGAGAACATAGAGCGCGGCAAAAAGTGACAGTTTCACGTGGGCCAGAAATGGTCCAGCCACGGAGAAGAAATAGAGTTTGCCGGCCAGATGCCCCTGCACCAACTGCAACAGATGCGGCGACAGAAAAAAAATCACCAGCGCAGAACAAACAAAGGCCAGCGCCAGATTGCGAATGGATTTTCGCAACTCAGCAATCAAGGAAATAATTTTGGTATGTGCCGCCATGGGGGAAATTCAGATTTACCGGTGATTACAGTGTCGGGTGCCGACAGGAGAACGTCGGTCAGTTTCTTATCTGATCGACAAGGTAGCAGAAGCATGGAGAAAATGCAATTTGATAGAGGTTGATTTCACGAATCAGCCGTGATAAACAGTACTTTCCCTGCTGTTAACCTGCCAAATCAACCAAAAAAAACACTATGCTTGAATTACGATTTATACGAGAAAATCTTGACCTGGTAAAAGAGAGATGCAGCCGCCGCGGCATGCAACCAACCCTGATCGAGGATTTTACCGCCACTGATCAAAAAAGACTGGCGCTCCTCACCGAAGTTGAAGGCCTGAAGAATAAACGCAATACCGTCTCTGATCAGATTGCCCTCCTGAAAAGAGGCGGGAGCGACGAAAAGAAGAAAGCCGATCCGCTGATCATTGAAATGCGCGAGACCAGCCAGCGGATCAAGGAGCTTGATAATGACCTGAACATCATCGAGCAAACCCTGCAGGAAATCGTCATGGCAATTCCGAACCTCTGCCATGACAGTGTCCCTGTTGGTCTTGACGATTCCAATAACATCGAGATTAAAAAATGGGGTGAGAAACCGACTTTTGCCTTTGCGCCAAAACCCCACTGGGAACTAGGCGAACAGCAGGACACAATCGATTTTGAACGGGCAGCGAAGATTTCCGGGGCAAGATTTGCGCTGTTGAAAGGCTTTGGGTCGAGACTGGAACGGGCCTTGACCAATTTCATGCTCGATCTGCACACCCAGAGACATGGCTATACCGAAGTCTTGCCGCCGTTTCTGGTCAATACCCCGTCAATGACCGCCACCGGCCAGTTACCTAAATTTAAAGAAGATCTCTTTAAAATCGAAAACTGCGACCTGTATCTTATCCCCACCGCCGAGGTGCCGGTTACCAATATCCATCGGGATGAGACCTTGAGCGAAAAAGAACTGCCAATTAAATATACCGCTTACACGCCCTGCTTCCGCTCTGAAGCCGGCAGCCATGGCCGTGATACCCGCGGACTTATAAGGCAGCATCAATTCGACAAGGTCGAACTGGTCAAGTTCACCACTCCGGAAACCTCGGAACAGGAGCTGGAAAAACTATTGGCCGATGCGGAAGAAGTCCTTCAGCTGCTGGGCCTGCATTACCGGGTTGTCATTCTTTGCACCGGCGATCTTGGTTTTTCGGCGACCAAAACGTATGACATTGAGGTCTGGCTCCCGAGTCAGGAAACCTACCGGGAAATTTCATCCTGCTCTAATTTTCTTGATTTTCAAGCCCGTCGAGGCGGCATCAGATACCGTCCGGATGGCCAGAAAAAGTCAAAGCTGGTCCATACCCTGAATGGTTCCGGACTGGCGGTTGGCCGAACACTACTGGCCATTCTTGAAAACTATCAACAGGAAGATGGCACTATTAAGATACCGGAGGTGCTCGAACCCTATTTTCAGAACCGTTTTTAACCCTGTTAAACGGCAGATAATCAGGAGGATCCAGCACGAACAACTGAGACAGACTGGAGGGTGATTTTTGTGCTGGATAGTTAATCCGCTGTACAATTTCCAATACATAGAGTTCTCTGTTATTAAACGTGTATCCTACTGATTACATTTGGTTGCGGCCTGGACACTGCCTGGTATAGATCAATATGCGGTATATTTTCAGGCTCAATTTGTTTGTTGCACCGTACCTGGCGCGGGCGATCTCCGCGTTAGTCCTGTTGACTGCCCTGGTCGCCCTGGACCTTGCCATCCCGCGTCTTATCCAGCGGATCATCGATCAGGGTATCCATCGCCAGGATCAGCAAGTGGTTATTTGGACCGGCATCCTGATGCTTGGTATTTCTTTTGTCAGCCTGGGAATTGCTGTCGGCAATAACATCCTTTCCGTCCAGGTTGGCGAGGGGGTAGGTCGCGACCTTCGCGAAGCGATTTTTCTTAAAATACAGACGTTTTCCTTTGCCAATCTTGACGGGATGAAGACCGGCGAACTACTCGTGCGACTGAGCAGTGATACGAGTGCAGTCCAACGTCTGGTTCAGGTATCTCTGCGTATCGGCACAAGGGCCCCATTGCTGATGATCGGCAGCTTCATTCTGATGGTCAGGACCAGTCCGGGTCTGGCGATGCTCATCCTCCCTCTTCTGCTGATCACCTTGATGATCATGGTCTTTTTCATACTACGCATGGAACCGCTTTTCCGGCTGGTCCAGAAGAGAATGGACCGATTGAACACAATCCTTCAGGAAAATGTAGCCGGAGCCCGGCTGATCAAAGCGTTCGTTCGTGCCGATTCAGAGGGAAAACGCTTTGCGACCGCTAACGAATCATTTACTGATCAATCAATCAAAGTCTCCCAGATCCTGGCATTTATGTCCCCGGCGCTTACCATCTGCGTCAATATCGGCATGGTCATAGTAATCTGGGCCGGTGGCATGGATACTATTCGCGGCAATTTGACGGTGGGGCAAATAGTGGCTTTCACCAATTACCTGCTCACCACTATGACCCCGTTAATTATGATGAGCAGACTCTCTAACGTCTGGGCAAGCGGCATGGTTTCGGTAAAGCGCATTTATGAGGTGCTCGATACTGTACCGGATATCCGCGACTGCCCGGATGCACTACCAGTTGCCGCTGATGCGCGAGGAAAAATTGTTTTAGAGAACGTTTCGTTTCACTATAACGATGCACTTGAAAAACCAGTTCTACGCAATATCAACCTGACCGTTGAACCGGGCCAGATGGTCGCTATCCTTGGCGCGACTGGCGCCGGCAAATCGACTCTGATCAATCTTGTTCCCCGTTTTTATGAAATAACTGACGGATGCCTTCTGCTCGACGATATCGATATCCGAAAGCTGGCCCAGGATTCATTACTGGCAACGATTGCGGTGGTGCCTCAGCAAACAATCCTCTTTTCCGGCACGGTGAGCGACAATATCCGATATGGCAGCCCTAGCGCCACCGAGGAGGAGGTTTTCGCTGCTGCCAAGGCCGCTCAGGCTCACGATTTTATCCTCCAGTTGCCACAGGGCTATGCGACCCACGTGGAAGAACGTGGAGTCAACCTGTCAGGTGGCCAGAAACAACGGATTGCCATTGCCAGGGCGCTGCTCACCCGATCCCGGATTTTGATCCTTGATGACGCAACCAGTTCTATCGATGCCGAAACGGAAAGCTGTATTCAGGATGCCCTCCACTGCCTTTCACCCAGCCGAACCCTGCTGGTGGTTGCCCAACGTATCAGCACTGTTCTTAAGGCTGATCGGATAGTGGTAATCGACCAGGGCAGTATCGTAGCTGAAGGCACGCACCGGGAGTTGCTGCAAACCAGTCCCATTTACCAGGAAATATACGATTCACAGCTGGGAAACAGGATACAACAGAGTCCGGTAAATAACCAACGGTCAACGGAAATACCATGAGCGGCCAGGCAGCAGACTTTAAAGCCGCCGACGTGCGGACGACATTGCAACCCCGACGACCGGGCACAGTCTGCCCAATCGACAGGGCAAAGGACTCCCGTCATGCCTTATCCCGGCTTATCCTGTACCTCAAACCGTTTGGACTTCAGCTGCTCCTGGTAATCGGCTGCATAATCCTCTCCACCTTGTTCGGCCTGATTGGCCCGTATTTAATGGGGATAGCCATCGACCGGTTCATATCGATCAAACAAATGAACGGGTTGGCCAATATCGCATTATTGATGTTGTCCGCCTACCTGTTAAACAACGTTTTTCAGACCGCTGCCGACTGGTCGATGGCATCTATCTCCCAAAAATCACTGAAGCATCTGCGCCGGGATCTTTTCACCCATGTGCAGAATCTGCCGATAAGCTATTTCGACCGCCACCCAATCGGCGAAACGATGAGTCGCCTGACCAACGATATAGACGTCATTAATCAGGCGGTATCGCAGAATGTCACTTCTCTTCTGGCCGGTGTCCTCAGTTTATCAGGCATCCTGGGGGCGATGTTTTTGCTCGATATCTGGCTGGCACTGGCCTCCTTGCTGGTAGCACCAGTTATGTTCTGGTTTACCGGTTTTATAGCCAGGTACACCCGTCAGGGATTTAGGGACTTACAGCAACATCTGGGTGGTCTGAACAGCGTCATGGAAGAGGCAATCAGCGGTCAGCGAGTCATCAAAGCCTTCCGTCGCAACGAAACAGTGATTGACGCCTTTCGCAAAAAGAATGCGGCGGTCTACAAAACGGGTGTCTCCGCCAACAGCTACGCTCTTTTGCTGATGCCCCTGACAGGTGTCCTCGGCAATTTTTTTGTCATCGTTCTGGCTGGACTGGGAGGCTGGCTGGCACTGCAGGGGCTGGTCACCATCGGAGTCATTGCGACCTTCATCGTCTATGGCCAGAATTTTGTCCAGCCTCTTCGTCAGCTGGCAAATATGTACAACTCGATTCAAGCGGCGCTGGCAGGAGCTGAACGAGTTTTTGAAATCATCGACACCCCGGGTGAGATCAATGCAGCTGCCGCTGAAAGTGTGCCCATGCCTTTGCTCGGTCGTGTTCAATTCGAACACGTAACTTTTGGTTATCAGTCGAATAACCCTATCATCAAGGACATGACACTGACGGTTGAAGCCGGAGAAACCGTAGCCCTGGTTGGTCCTACCGGGGCCGGAAAAACAACCATCACCAACCTTTTGACCCGATTTTATGAGATAGATGACGGCCGAATCACCATTGACGGCAAGGATATGCGGACAATGGACAAGACCGCCCTGCGCCGCAACCTTGGTATAGTACTGCAGGATACTTTTTTGTTTGCCGATTCGGTTCTCGAGAATATCCGATTCGGACGACTGGACGCAACTGATGAGGAATGTATTCAGGCGGCAAAACTGGCCGATGCAGATCCTTTTATTCAACAGTTGCCGGAAGGCTACCAGACCCATTTGTCGGAAAGAGCTGGCAACCTCAGCCAGGGACAATGCCAGCTACTGGCCATAGCCCGTGTCATTCTTGCCAATCCTGGTATTCTTATTATGGACGAGGCTACCAGCAGTGTCGACAGTCGTACAGAAATTCGTATCCAGAGGGCACTGTTACGTTTGATGAAAAAGCAAACCTGTTTTGTCGTTGCTCATCGCCTGAGTACAATTCGCGATGCTGATCAGGTCCTGGTCATCAAAAACGGCGAGATAGCCGAAAAAGGACGACACCAGGAGCTAGTGGAGCTTCGCGGATTCTATTATCAGCTCTATATAAGCCAGTTCAAAGGACAGAAGATATAGCAGAGCTGAAAGCCTCAAGATTCGCCGCGACAAAGAGCTTTATATCTTTTGAGAAAAGGAAAAAAAGGTCGCATGAAAAACAGAACCAGACACGAGATTGAAAACTTCGTTGCGAAATATCAGAAGCAAAAGGAAATATCTACCAAATGGGGCGTTCCGATTGTCGGTTTCGCGGCAGCCGAAGATCCACTTTTTGGCCAACTGAAAACGGCGGTAAGTCCAACGCACGCGCTCCCCCAGGATTTATTGCAGAATGCCGGAACCGTACTATCATTTTTCCTGCCTTTTCCAAAGTCGGTGGTTGCTTCCAATAGTAAGGAGCAACTCAGTTCCCCTGAATGGGCTGTAAGCTACATCGAAACCAATGAACTGATTAAGCAGCTCAGCCTTCACCTGACCGGACTCTTCGCCGAAGTCGGAGAAGAGGTTGTCAGTATTCCGGCTACCCATAACTGGATTAAAGAGAAATTGATCAGCGACTGGTCTCACCGGCATGTGGCTGTAATAGCCGGGCTTGGGAGGTTCGGGCTGAACAATATGTTAATTACCGACAATGGGTGCTGCGGGAGAGTCGGGAGTCTGATTACCTCAGCCGTGATAGAGCCGGACACGCGTCCTGAACGTGAAGCCTGCCTCAATAAATATGACGGTACCTGTAAAAAGTGCGTTCGTAAATGCGTCAATGAAGCTCTTTTCGAAGATAGCTTTGATCGGTTCAAATGTTACGACCAGTTAATGAAAAATGTCGAGAAACACAAATCTGTCGGCTATGCGGATGTATGCGGCAAGTGCCTCGCTGCTGTACCTTGTTCTTATATCAACCCTGTTAAAATGAAACTGAAACAAAAATAAGTAATATTAATGGACTGTGTTTCATTGAATTCTTCAAATCTGAGGTTAGTACGAGTTTATTAAATTTTACGGGAATGAAAATGGCAAGTGAACTAAAACCTGTTGTCTCCTATAATGAATCGTTTGCAAGGATCGATATACGGGTTGGCCGGATTGTCGAGGCCGAACTGGCAACTGAAACGCCAAAAAAAACTTACAGGATGGTTGTTGATTTTGGCAAATATGGCAAGAGAGTCAGTTATGGTCGCTTTACCTGCCATCCCCTTGAGGAAGTACAAGGCAGACTGGTTCTGGGAGTATTAAATTTTGGGCCAAAAGCAATGGGGTCTGTGGTTTCAGAGGTTTTGATTTTGGGCGTACAATACCCGAAAGCGGAAAGCGGCGAGGCCACATTTGTCTCCCCGGCAATGCAGGCGAAAATTGGCAGCAAGTTGTTTTGATACTGCAGAAAAGATTGCCAGATGACAATCCCAGATACATTGGAGACACATATCTCCGTGGTCTTGGCTTAATTGCCCTTCTGCCACACATTTTTTTGTGTGCACGTACTAAAAAATGCTTAGACTATCCGGCATGATGTACATGATGATTTAAATCTGTTGTGCCTGTAACGGTGCAGCATTAAGAAAACAACGTCGAAAAGGAGCTTTGCAAATGGACAACCTGCAACAACGTATTCTGGATATTATCCATAAACCGCAACTTGCCGCTCTGGCAACGGTAACAGAAAAAAACAATCCCTGGGTTCGATATGTGGTAACGGTCGGGGACGGAAACCTGGCGTTGCGCTGCGCAAGTTTTGTCGAATCGCGTAAAGTTCAACAGATTGAGAACAATCCCAATGTGCATCTGACATGTGGTGTCAGCAACCTCCAGGAAATGCACCCGTATCTGCAGATTCAGGGGCAGGCCCGGGTAGCCACGGACGAAGTCGAACGCCATGCCTTCTGGAATGACATGCTCGCGTCTACCTTTACCGGCCCTGATGACCCGAATTACTGCGTAATAGTTATAGAACCATACCGGATAGAATATTGCACGCAAGGCTCAGATGGACCAGAAGTGTGGACGAAGTAAGGGTGAAAAATATGCTCCGCAGGCCTGCATGCGGTTAACAGGCCTGCTTTTTTTTTATTAATCACCCATTCCCGGCCCAATCTTTTCTTTTGAGAGATATTTAGTAAGAATATCTTTCGTTTTTGCTCGTTTTTGTTCTTTTGTCAGAGACGGATCACAATAAATTCCCCCTAACATATCCGCGATAGCCCCGGCTTCTTGATCGAGATGAAGCTTCAGGTGCTTGACATACTTTACATGTCCTTTGTGATCTGGACAATACCAGTCATGGCCAATTTCTTTGCCACCCGACATTAGCGGCAGGGCCAACGCAATAATAGAGGCTGCAATAACAATTCGTCCGGTTTTCACGGTTCTTTTTAACATTGTTCCACCCATATCCATTGGTTTTCAAATCATCTTTCGGCCGTCATTATATTCGATATCAATATGATTAAAATACAAAAACGACCCCATTCCGAGCCTTCGCATGATGAGCAGTGTGACAAAGTCGTATTTTGAGCATATGTCTAATACTCACTGACACAATACGGCCAAAACACCCCGGATGTCAAGAGGAATGAGACCACCAGGGCTCTAGTCACCTGCAGCTGGTCGATGTTGCAATATGGGTAACGATTTAATTGATGATTATTCAGCACCACCAATCTTTATACGCAGTTCAATCTCCGTGATCTCCTTGTCGAGCTTCAGGGTTTTAACAAAACCATGAACAGTCCCGGCTAAGACCTCCTGGATATAGTCTTTAATGGGAATCTTGTTGCCGTTAACCAACAGCACAGTCATTTCTCTGCCATTTTTCCTGGTAATGAATCTCTTTTCGATGAAAAGAGCAATTTCTGCAGCTTGATCGAGACGAAAAACATAATTTCCGGCAATCCCTTCGAGGTTGGTCGCGACAGCAATAACCCCCTGGACTTCATCACGCAATTTCTGGTCGAGGTTTCGAAAAACCTCTATTTTAGGAATTTTTTAGCCGTTTTAAATCCTTCTCCGATAACAATATCCACCTCGGGAAAATATCGATGCGCCAGCGTCCTGAGGGAAAGCCCACTGTTTTTAGTCTGCAGCACCATCTGGTCCGGCGCCACCAGCATCACACTCTCCGCACCGGCCTCTTTGTGCATAAAGGTATCTGTTCCGGGGGTGTCAAACTGTATCCCCGAATCATTGCTCGATTTGATAACGGCAACCCGATACCCCAGCTTTTTCAATTCAGCGACAACCTGTTTAACTAATGTGGTTTTACCGCTGTCATGCCAACCGATAAATGTGACGACAGACGACATATTTGATGACATAACTCTCCCGGTTCTTTTTGATAGCAACGATCTTGTCCCCGTTTTTCAATTTATCTGTATACATCTCATCCTGTACAGCTGCGACTACCCTCTATCGTGCCGATCTGGTTTTAGAGAGTCCTGTACGGTCCACAACACCGCCCGGCGAACCAGCTCCGCCGCTGTTTTGATACCCAATTTCTGTTTGACGCGGTCGCGGTAGGTGCCGATTGTCTTGATGCCGAGCTTCATCTGTTCGGCAATTTCTCTGGTGGAAAGCCCGGCCCCGAGCAGTCTGAAAACCTCAAGCTCCCGGTCAGTCAGCAGGTCGACGGTACGACCGGCCGAGGTATCGGCGTTCACCTGCAACCTGTCGAGCAATCGCTCCATGATTTTGCTGCTTACATGGATCTTACCATTGCGGATATTTCTCAGTGCGGAAATCACATTCTCGCTGGCCTCTTTTTTCATGATATAACCGCGGGCTCCGGCCCGAATCGCTCTTTCCGCCCAGACCTGTTCATCATGCATGGAAAGGACTAAAATAAGCACTGGATGTTTCTGACTGGTAAGCTCTTTCACCAGATCAAGACCATTATCGCCGGCAAGCGTAATATCGACAATAGCCAGCTCGGGGAGGGTTTCCTTTATCATCTTTTCAGCGCTTTCAATATCTTCTGCCAGCCCACAGACGACAAAGTCTTCTTCCTGGTTGAGCAGCTCCGCCATGCCCATTCTGAAAATGGGATGGTCATCGACAATTATTACTTTCGATTTCATTCCTGCCCCTTACCTGTCACCATGATTACCGTGCCACCTTCTTTACCGGAACTGATGGTCAATTCCGCACCTATCGCCTTTGCCCGATATTTCATGGTATGACACCCCATACCGGTTGCGGCCGGAGTACCGTCAAAACCGATCCCGTCATCGACAATCTTTAATGAAAACCCGCCATCTTTAAGCCGCATATATACCCCGATTTTTTTTGGTTTGCCATGACGTGCGGCATTAAAAACAGCTTCCCTGATGATATAATGCAAATGAGTCGCGGTATTTTTACCTAATGGTTCCTGATCGCCCCCATCTTCCCATGAGAGATCGAAACGTACCTTGAATATTTTTTCCACCTCGACAGCCAGCTCCTCGATTGCTGCTTCCAACCCATATTCAACCACATGCACAGGATAAAGCCCCTGAGACAGCCGGCGGGTTTTTTCGATGGCATCTCTGATCAAATCACGAATCATCGCCAGCTGCTTCTCGCGCTCCGGAGCTTCACTCCGCAGTTGCTGTTGCAGAACCTTACTGAGCAGCTCAACACCGGTCAGATGGGAACCGAGATCGTCATGCAGATCTCGACCGATTCTCGACCGTTCCTCTTCACTGACGGCTATAATCTGCCGCTCCAGGCGAGCGAGCTCCTCTTCGGCACATTTATTGAGGACATGCAGCCACATTCCCTCGAGTAACATGGTCATCTGCCGGATATCTGAATTGTCATATTTCTCATTATTATTACTGACCCCGGCGACCACGACAATCTTCGCGTCGTAAAAGATCGGCACATCGAGGTGTCGCTTAAGCGCTGTGCTGTACGGATAGACATCCTCACCCTGGCCGGGCTTTACTATATTTGCAATTATAGCCGTTTTCCGCAGTACCGCTTTACCGGGAAGCCCACCGGATTCCACTGACCGGCTCTGGGGCGGCTCCCTCTGCAGGTCATTTGCCTGTTGAGAGTTACAATCGGAAAAAGAGCAGATAGTGATTTCTGTCTGCGCTGTATTGACCAGGGCCAGATAGCCTTCTTCACTTCTGGTGATCTGCACAATACGCTGCAGGATAAAATCGTATTTATCCTGCAGCGTATATTTTTCCATCATCCCCAGACGCAAGAGAGTATCGAGGCGCAATTCATCACGATGCAGCAGGAGTTCGTTCTTTATTCGTTCTTCGACCATCTTGTTCGCCAGATGACTCAGGTCTTCGAACTCACGAAACACAAGATCTTCATTATTTATTTTCACATTCGAATCGGCAGCTTCCCGAAAGAAAGTAGTAAAAAGACTGATGCCCTGTTTTATTTTTAGCGAATAAAAAAAGGTACTCAGGAGCAAAAAGGCCACAGCAATGGCAAAAAGAACCATAAAGACAAAGACATTTTTAAAAGATATCCCCTGGTAGGTTTTTGTTTCGGCAGCAATGGTCTGCTCCATTGCATCCATAAACATCGAAGTCCCCAGAACCCAGCCCCAATCCGGATAGAGCTGCACAAAACCGAGTTTCTGGTGCGTCTTTCCAGTCACAGCCCGCTGCCCCGAGTAGTGGACAAACCCCTCATGCAGGTCATTTATCGCGGTTTTCAGCAATTCTTCTCCATATTTTTTCCCTTCGCCATCGGCCAGGTCCCGCACCGATCGACCGATAAGCCGCTCATTCTGGTTGCTGAGAATGGTTCCGTCGGTACGAAAACAGAAGACTTCACCGTCCTTACCGAATTGGATATTGCGAATTCTGGCCAAGACCTCACGCTGCAGAGTCTCTTCGAGTTCCTCTACATAAATCCCCGCCCCGATAAACCAGTCAAGCGGCTGAAAATATTTAACAAAAGCTATCTCTGGGAAGATTTTTCCAGCAAATGCAGGTTTAACAAGATTGTAGCGATACACGCCGGCTTCTTTCTCGGTTATTATTGAGACGATATCACCGATCACATCCTGTCCGGTAATTTGCTTGAACTCTGCCGGAGACTTCCCTTCGAAAAACGGTTCATCGGCGAAAAGATCGATAACACCAGTGTGCACCCGGCCGACAAAATAATATCCTCGCCCGTTGTCCCAGCGTATAGGCCGCAGCAGCTCGATTATTGTGGAACGCAGATCCTCAATACTCTTTGAATCCTTGTAGAGACGATAATTATGTGAAGCAATGGTATAGGCGGCCTGCACCCGTTCGCGAATGTCCAGTTCGACCAGTAGCTCATTTTGCTGCCGTCGATAATTGATGAGGTCAACAACCTTGGCCAACTCCTCTTTTACCCGCACTTCATATTGATGTTTATACGTATTGCGAATATTATCGATGCTCTCCTGATAGGCTTGAAATTCATTGATCGCCCAGAAAATACCGATGAATACGGCAAGAGAAGTAACAACCACCAGCGACGCATAAAACGGAGCCGAAGAAAGGGTTATTTTGTTAAACAATCGAATTGACGGTCCTGGCACGAAAGTGCTCCTCCTTTAATTCTCAACAGAGTGAGCATTCAGCCCGTTTAACTGGCTGAGCTCCTGCACGGTCGGGTAGATCCGGGTCAGGTATACGGTATCCATGCCCTGATGGTCCTTCGGACCAAAGCGAAGCACAAGCCCGCCCAGATCAAACCGCCCGACCGTTTCCATGGTGGCGATAAATTTTGCCCTGGTAAGCTCTCCCTGCACCGCCATGGCAATTTGGCCAAACAGCTTGCCGACGATAAACCCTTCGAGAGAAGTAAAACTTATCGGCGCATCATGCTGATATTTGGTCATGTCACTTTTGAATTCGCCGATTAAGGCAATATTTGCATCGTGAGGCGAAGGAACTACCTGCGAAACCACGACATCACGACCGTAGGCGCCGAGGGCCTCCCTCAGACTCTCGGTGCCGACAAAGGAAATATTGCCAAAAATCACCTCTCCGGCAATCTTGTTCGTGCTCAGTTTTATAAATTCGGCACAGGCCGAATAGGCACCTACCAAAACGACAGCTTCAGGTTTTTCCTGGTAGATATCGCGCAAAGCGCCAATGACTGCAACGGTATTTCTCTCATAACTGCCCTTAGCGACAAGTGTCATTCCTCGTTTGCTCAGGGCAATTTCAATACCTCGCAGACCAGCAAAACCATAGCTGTCATTCTGGTAAAAACAGGCGATCCGGTGCAGCTTTTTTTGATCAATCAGGTAGGATGCAAGCTTTTCCATTTCCTGGAAATAACTGGCCCGAACATTTATTACGTATTTATTAAAAGGAGTGCGTAAAAATTCGGCACCGGTAAAGGGTCCAAAAAAAGGGACTCTCTCTTCACTGACAATCGGCGCCACCGCCTTGGAAGTTGGTGTGCCAACGGCACCGATAAGAGCAAAAACCTGATCGTCGTAAATCAGTCCCTTGGTGTTTCTCACTGCCTCATCCGGCTCATAGCCGTCATCCCGACTGAGTAAAATAAGTTCGCGTCCATGAACTCCGCCAGCATCATTTATCGACGAAAAAGCAGCGAGTAAACCAGCCCGCATCTCCAGACCGAGATTCTGGGCAGGCCCACTGAGTGCGCAGGATTGACCGAGAACAATGGGGGCGGACAAGGGCAGAGGCGCTCCCTGTACCGTAGAAAAACAAAAAAATAACAGATAGAACAGCAAACCGGTACACCTGGGTATCATATATTTTCTCCAAAACTGACAGAAAACCGGGAACATTGACAAAAACACCTTCCGGCTCTACCTCTTAATTATTATCTGGCCTTGCTTAACGCCATCTTTCATTTTGAGGGCGTCGTAAAAAGCCCGATCTCCTGCGTTGTAGGTTTTGGTCTGGCTATCTCTGATGGTTAACTTTGAATTTTTTGTGTTCATTAATTTTGAGCTCATAAATATTCCAGCTTCAAAGCAGTGAACAACGACTGATTAAAATCATGCTTGAAATTCACCGCATCTCCATTTAGGGTAGCGCACACAGCGAAATATAAAATCCTCCGCCAATCAAAATATACCCAACTTATACGCCAATGAATAGTTCACACCCCATCAGCACCCGGCTCACCATGAGCCATATGACAACCGTGGTCACCCCCAATGGCTTAACCGAGCAATTGGAGCAGATGGCTATCGAAACGCCCTATTCCATAGCCCTCAACGATGAGACCATCGGCTCCTCCATGGTATTACCAACCGGCCTGGAGGAATTCGGCGCGGGCTTTCTTTTCGGCCAGGGTTATATCAAAGAGCCTGGAGAAATCAAAGAGATTTATATCTGTCCGGAGGGCCGCATTGCCGTATACGCCGATGTGCTGCGAACGGAACCAAAAGAAGTGATTATTACCTCCGGGTGCGGGGGAACAGGCAAGATTTCCAGGGAAATGCTTGAAGGAGCATTCGATCCCCTGCAGGAGTGTACAATCACCTTTCCAGAGATAAGCACTTTTATCCGCCAGGCTCTGCAATATTCTCCTCTAGGGCCGCAAACCCACTGCATCCATGGCTGCGGATTCTGGGAGAACGGGAAATTACAGCTCTTCTATGAGGATGTCGGGCGACATAATGCAGTAGACAAGGTGCTTGGTGCCATCCTGCTCGGCAAGGCAACCCCAAAGGGCGCAATTTACACCACCGGGCGCCTCACTTCGGATATGGTATTGAAATGTGCCCGGATCGGCATCCCGATAATCATGTCCAGAACTGCACCGTCCTCACTGGGACTGGCGATTGCCAGAAGATCAGGGGCAACCCTGGCCGCCTATGCCAGACCGGATCGCGTGAACGTTTTCAATGCTCCCCACCGTATTGTGGTGTAATACATCACCGGTAATAATTCGGTGTTGGCCCGGGTCCGTTACTTTTTCGGTCGATCTTCCATCCCGAGCTCAATCAGACGCTCGAGAAACTGCGGGAAAGCAAGGCCATGCACCGCTGCCGCCTGCGGCATAAGGCTGGTGGCCGTCATGCCGGGGATGGTGTTGGTTTCAAGCAGGTACAAAGAACCATCTTTTGCCAGAATCATATCCGTTCGGGAATATCCTCTCAGTCGTAATGCTTTATGGGCGGTCACCGCGTATTGCTGAGCCAGCCTGGTTGTCTCGTCATCAATCGGCGCGGGACAGATTTCTTCCGTGGCTCCGGGCAGGTATTTGGCATCATAATCGAAAAAAGTGAATTTTTTGTCGGGCACAATTTCGATTACCGGCAATGGTTCCAATAGAGTATTGCCCAATACGCCGACGGTCAGTTCCCGCCCTTTGATATATTTTTCCACCATTACATGGGAATCATGGCGTAATGCTCGTTGTATCCCCGTCAGCAGTTCCTCCTCCGTCTGCGCAAGAGACAGTCCGAGACTGGAACCCTCATGGACCGGCTTAACCACGACGGGCAGTCCAAATCGTTTTACCAGCGCCGCAGCATCAATTTTGTCACGGCTGGTCAGAAGAGATGAATCAGCAACCGGCAGACCGCTCAAGGAGTACAACTCCTTGGCCAGCTGCTTATCCATGGCAATGGCACTGCCAAGCACCCCGGACCCCTGGTAAGGCACGCCAAGCAGATCAAGAAACCCCTGCATGGTACCGTCTTCGCCAAAGAGACCATGGAGAAGAATAAAAGCAAAGTCAATCTCCGGTGCATCGGTTGCAAGTTTAGCCAGATCCGTTGCCGGATCATAGCGCCGCACCATAAATTTTTCTGAGTCAAGAGCCTTTTCCACGCTCGCTGCGCCACTGAGCGAAACAGCCCGTTCACCCGATACTCCGCCAGCCACCAGGGCAACATGTAGTTTATTTTTCTGCATAGACTTCATTCCTCATATTATCGAATCCATCTTACGAGCATCTTGTACCGATACTCCACTCCCGAACAGCAGCTCGATCTTCAGGGTACTCTTCCCTACGTTCAAGATCACCTAAAAAATATCATCGCCAAATGAAGAATATATCGGGATTGTTTTTATGCCCCTTGAGAATACTCTGTTCAGTACCCCCCTTAAGCGGTGTTCTTTTTAATACTCGCCTGACGGTTGCTTTTTTTTACTACCCTTTTGAGCGATTGAACTTTATCCGTCTCCTGCCTGATAAATTTGTATTTTTTAGTGATTTTCGTATCTTTTTTTAGGCAACTTATTTATCGTGAATATTCCATCTTCCTTCAATTTAATGTAAGGAGTAATGAACATGAAAAACGGTCAATGCCCGAAGTGCGGAGCCAAAGAAGTCTATTCCGGTGCGAACATACCCTTAAAAAGCGGCCCGTTTACCAGCAACGCCATCCCCATCAGCCTGACATCCATGGCCGCACTGGATAATTATGTCTGTACAGCGTGCGGCTTGGTCGAAAGTTATATAGCCGATCAGTCCAAACTTGAGGAAGTCACGCAACGCTGGGACAAGGTCAAAATGGAGACCGGCAGTGATAAATAACCGGCGCAGCCAAAAGAAAATGACAAGAATACCGATCTCATGAAAGGAATACGCCGATTCGGGGCCATTGCCCGGGTCCTGACCAGGCATGGTTATGGCAACGTCATCGACCATCTGTTCAGACGAAAGCAGACAGGCAGCGACGATGTGGAAGGCAGCAAGACGCTCCAGGTAGCTTTTCACTCACCTCTCCGCATTCGCCAGATGCTCGAAGAACTCGGCCCGAGCTTTATCAAGCTGGGCCAGTTGATGAGCGTGCGGGCCGACGTCTTCCCTCCGGAATATACCGAAGAATTTAAAAAACTCCAGGATAGTGTGCCACCAGTTTCCTTCACGTCTATTAAGACCGTGCTGGAAGCTGAACTGGGCACCTCCATAGAAGATATCTTTGCTGAGTTTTCCCACGATTCCATTGCCGCTGCATCGGTTGCCCAAGTCCATGAAGCAAGGCTCATGAACGGCGATCGGGTGGCTGTTAAGGTCATACGGCCCGGCATCGAAAGAAAGATCCGCGAAGATATCCAGGTAATGGATTATTTTGCCGAAAAACTCGAATCGGCATTCGAATTTGCTCGTATTATCGGGGTAGTCAACCTGGTGAAAGAATTCGAGCGGACGATCTTCAGAGAACTCGACATGCATATCGAGGGAGGTAATATTGAAAAATTCGCCGCCAATTTTGCAGACAGCAAAGAAATCTATACCGCCCGTGTCTACTGGGATTATACGGCTAAATCCGTCCTGGTCATGGAGTACATTGACGGGATAAAAATGGACGAGGTGGAGAAAATCCGCCAGGCAGGTATCGATCCGCAGGAGGTGGCGATGATCGGTCTGCGGTCGTTTTCGCGCCAGCTGATGGATTTCGGCTTTTTTCATGCCGACCCCCATCCCGGCAACACCCTCGTCATGTACGACGGCCGGGTCAGCCTGGTCGATTTCGGCATCATTGGCTACCTGGACAATGAGGCTATGATGCAGGTGGCGAATATATTTCTCGGCTACGCCGAGCACGACTACGATATGGTCATGGACGCTTTCCGTGATGCGGGCCTCATTGATGACGATATCGATCTAAAAAGGTTTCGAACGGATCTCAAAGACATGAGCGAGCCCTTTTACGGCCGGTCTCTGCAAACGATTGCGGTAAAGGATGTCTACGAGCAGGTAATGCGACTCGCTTACAAATACCACATCCGGTTCCCGAGAAATCTCCTCCTTCTTCTCAAAACATTTGTCCAGACGGAAGGTCTCGGCAAGATCCTGGGCAGCACCGCCAGCATTCTGGAGGTCACTCGCCCCTATGCAAAAAAACTGGTTCAGCGGGGCTATGACACCCAGAGTCTCTTAAAGAATCTAGGCCGGGAAAGTCGGAACATGGGCACCTACCTGAAAACGATGCCCCGCTTGACGCATTCCATTCTGAAAAGAACCGCCGAGGGAAAGCACCGAATTGAGATCGTCCATAACGGCCCGGACACCATTATCACCAAATTGGAAAAGGGCCTCAACCGCGCGGTTATGGGTATGATCGTTGCCGCCTCAACTATTGCCGGCTCTTTATTATTGAATTCGCCCGTTACAATATTCGACATCTCCCTGGCAGGATTCACTGTTTCTTTTACCGCCGTGCTCGGGTTTACCAGCTACTGTATCGCCACATCTCTGGGCCTGTGGCTTATCATATCCATTTTCCGGTCGGGCAAAATGTGATGGTTAAGTAAAAACTCTTCATCTTTGCGAATTGTACGCTTATCTGCTTTTCCATCTGAATAGAGGGATTTAATTGAACAATATTGTCACCCTGATCAGCAAAATCTTCGTTTTTCTGTTTCTCGTTTCTGTGCTGCCGGCTCATTGCCACGAAAAGGTCTTCATGGTGGCTGACGATCAGGACGCAACACCCTATATCTTTGCCGACTGCCTCAAAAAACCCGAGGGAATTTTCTACGACATTATCGACAATAGCTTCAGGCGTATCAAGGTCCCACTCCAATATGATGTCTATCCCTGGAAAAGAGCACAGTTGCAGGTGCAGACGAAACAGGCCGATGCCCTGATAACCATCCCCACCCCGGAGCGCCTAAAATACCTGGTTCCGAGCCACGAGCCGGTGTTCGTCATGAAGTATAAGATATTCACCCAGCGCGACAATCCGAACATTGATAAAATCAGATCAATAAAAACTTTATCTGAGCTTAAAGAACTTAAGATTATTGACTATCTTGGAGATGGATGGGCAGAAAAAAACCTCGCAGAGTACGGTATCGAGTGGTCTCCCAATCTGACATCCGTTTGCAAAATGCTTGCCGCACACCGAGGGGATGTTTTTTTACAGGATGAAACCATGGTACGGTATGCAATAAACAATATTAAGAAAAATGAAGGCAGGACGAGTCAAAATTACGATCGTATCATAGCAATCGACGCGCCCGTCCAAGATATCAATTTTCACCTTCTGATACGAAAAGATTCGTCATACCTGTATCTTCTTCCACAATTCGATGCTGCCATCAGGGCCATGCACAAAGACGGTGACTTTGACAAGATAACGCAGAAATGGCTGCAATAAATTGCAGTTACAATCATTGCCTGTTCCTGATTCAAGTCATGGCCCAAAAAGGCAGAAACATCAATAACCTTTTTCGACAATTGCCAGCGCGGTCCGTATTCCGTCCACACCGCTGGAGATGATTCCACCGGACCAGCCGGAGCCTTCGCCCGCCAAATAAAGATTGGAAAATCCCTGACAGCATCTGTCCGGGTCCCTGAGTACCTGTATTGGTGACGACGTTTTGCTCTCCAGTCCGAGGATGATGCCGGAGTCAAAACCTTTAAGCTTCCTGCTGAATTCTGCCAGCCCTAGTCCAATCGCCTGGCTTATCTTCGACGGCAGCAAATCCCACAGCGGGGCAGCGGTAAGGCCCAGAGGATAACTCGAATCAACAGTTCCGGTTGGAGCCGTACGGCCGATAAATCCGCTAATGGTGGCAAATGGTGCCTGATAGCCGCCTGCATACTGATAGAACCTCTGTTCCAGCGCACTCAGCCAGTCCAGGGCTTCCAGGGGCTGTACATCTTTTCCCAGCAGCGATTCTAAATTAAAACCGGCCACACAGGCGGCATTGGCAAACCGCCCGCTCCGTCTATACCGGCTCATTCCATTAACAATGTTGGTGGTTGCATAGGCTGTGGCCGGCACAACCGTTCCACCGGGACACATGCAGAAGGTGTACACCGGCAGACCCCCGTCACCCCTTGTTGTCAGCCGGTATTCGGCGGCTTTCACCCCGGGCAGGGAGGCTTTGCCCCACTGGGCTCTGTTAATCAGTTCCTGAGGATGCTCAACACGACAGCCGATGGCAAAGTTTTTGGTTCGAAAGCGGACCTGGTTGCGAATGAGCATGCGGTAGGTTTCATGGGCCGAATGACCGGGTGCAATGACCAGCACATCGACGGGGATCTCTCCTGCTGAAGTGACGGCAGCGACCACCCTCCCATTGCGAACGGTCAAGTCCGTAAGCAGGGTTTCAAAACACATCTCACCGCCTAAATCTTCAAATTCTCTTCTCAGATTAGCGGTAATATGCCGGAGGTTATCGGTACCCAGATGCGGGTGGGCCAGGTATTCAATTTCTGCCGGCGCACCCGCCCTGATATAGCTCGACAGAATAAATTGTTTTTCCCTGGCTATGTTCTTGGTTCTGGACGTGAGCTTACCATCTGAAAAAGTGCCCGCTCCGCCTTCACCAAAGGCGTAATTATTGATCGGATCAAAAGTTCCGGACGATTCAAATTCTTTGATACGACCAGCACGACGGTCGACTCGGGAGCCCCGTTCGATCAGCATGGTTTTGAACCCAGCTTTTTGCAGAACAAGCGCCGAAAAGAAACCGGCAGGACCGCTGCCGACCACCAAGGCCCTGGTGGTCCTGGCTTGCCAGGGTATTTCCAGAAAAGGGTAAACAAAAGGTTCTCCCCCCTGAAGTTCATCGGAGAGAACACCGACACGGACCTGCCAGTGGATATTATGTTTTTTCCGCGCATCAAGGCTTTTACTCTCGATCTGCCATGAAAACTCACGGATGCCGAGTTGTCTGCCGATGGCAGACCTCAAAGCTGAGTCTGTATAGTCGGTAGGGAGTTGTAAGTTGATTTCCCGAAAGCCCAATGGAGAGCTCCTTAAAAGGTGGTAAATGGTTTCAGTAAGTTGCTGGATCCAGGACAGTGTTGGATAAGCGACGTCTGCATTGTGCAGGATAGTCATGCCTTTCTGTAAACCAACGATTTAACAATATCCCGGTGACTTGTAAAGATGCAACAGACACGTCTTTGATGCCATAGTTACCTTGCAAATATCATCATTGTCAGGAAAATAGGCCTGCGTCTGTTTTGAAAAATCCATTGACAAACGCTTCCTGTGTTTAGTATATAAACGAGATTGTTTTCCCGAAACCACAGTTATTTACTAAAAAGATAGGTAATATCCCGATCTTTTAATAAAATTTATGACTAACCCGCTAAACGGAGCCACAAATGATAGAAGTTGAAGTCCGAGGAGATCTTGAGTACGCAATTCGCCAGCTGAAAAAAAAGCTACAGATAGACGGTATCAAAAGAGAGCTGAAACGTCGTGAGTACTACGAGAAGCCGAGTGTGAAAAAACGCCGGAAGCAGGCAGAAGCCCGCAGGAAACTCCGCAAGTTCAACCGAATGAAAAAATCATTCTAGCAAGCTGTTTTTTGAGAGCCTGATTCCGTTCAGGCTTTTAAATTACTTGGTATCTGTAATTATACAACAGCCCACGCCTGATTGCCTGACAGCTGAGGCGCTATTAAGACGATTAAAATCACCCCCAAATTTGCAGCGGCACACGAACTGTACCTCCACTACTTGATCTCTGAAAGAAGGCTGGCAGAGAACAGTGTCGAGGCGTATACGGCCGATATTAATTTTTTTCTTAGCTTCCTTACTGCCCACCGAAAAAGAAACTTGAACGGGGTCGATGCGGCCACCATTCAGAGTTTTCTTGAACAATGCCGGGAACAGCAACGGGTCAGTCATCGGACCAATGCCCGACGTATTTCTGCGCTAAAGTCTTTTTTTACGTTTCTGCTGCGGGAGAACCTGATTACTCACAACCCGTTCAGCACAGTCGATCTGCCACGCAGCGGCAAGAGCCTGCCTAAAGCTCTTGCCCAAAAAGAAGTCATGAGTCTGCTTGCTCCGCCAACCATTGCTACCCCGATTGCCGAAAGGGATAACACCATGCTGTTTCTTCTCTATTCTACCGGGCTTCGAGTATCTGAGCTGGTTCAACTCCCCTTGGCTGCGTGCAACCTGACTGCCGGTTTTGTCCGGGTATTGGGCAAAGGCAATAAAGAACGACTGATTCCTTTTGGCGACCAGGCAAAAGATAAAATCGCCCACTATCTAAAAAATTCCCGACCACATATACTGAAGGGAAAAGGAAGTAATTACCTCTTTATTACCGGACGCGGCAGCTGCATGACCCGCCTGAGGTTCTGGCAGATTATTCGACAAATTGCCCTGGCTGCCGGCATCGACAAGAATATCTCGCCGCATATGATCCGTCACTCTTTTGCCACACATCTTCTCAGTCACGGCGCCGACCTGCGCGCAGTACAGATGATGCTTGGCCACACCGATATCGCAACCACCCAGATATACACCCAAATTGACCAGGACAGATTAAAAAGTATCCATAAAAAATTCCACCCCCGGGGATAATAAAGAACAGCCCCCCTTGGGGCCAAATTTCAGCTTATGCCTTATATTTCATCAGTATCACGGCACAACACCAGCACTGATGTACTCGTAAAAATTTGATTTTCAATATGGTTCAGCACATAGTACCCTCCCAGAAACGAGATATCCTGTTCTAACACTCTACAATGGGGTACTCTCTTTAGTCCCCATTGAGGGGGGCTAAATGCCCTGGAGGTAAATGTATCTCCCAGCATTAATCAACGATAGCCCTTAATGGACAGACACTAAGCGATAGATTTCGACACACTTCTTATGCGCCTCATTACCACTCATATCAGCGCCGACTTTGACGGACTTGCCTCAATGGTCGCCGCTCGGAAAATTTATCCGGATGCAGTCCTCGCCTTTTCAGGATCCCAGGAGAAGAATGTCCGCGATTTCATCTCGCAAAGCCTTCCCTATGCCTATGATTTCTCAAAGATAAAAGATATCGATCTTAAAGCAGTCGACACCCTCATCCTGGTTGATACCCGATCTTCAGAGAGAATTGGTCCTTTCAAAGAGTGCCTGAAGAATCCCGGCATAAAACTCCACCTCTACGATCACCATCTGCAAAACAGCGGCGATCTCCGTGGAGAAGTCGAAATAGTCGAAAACTTCGGTTCTACCACGACGCTGCTGGTCAACATTTTACAGGAACAAAAGATTACTATCACCCCGACCGAAGCGACGATACTTGCTCTGGGAATATATGAAGATACCGGCTCTCTCACCCATCTGACCACCACTCCGGAAGATCTTATGGCCGCGGCGTGGCTGGTGGCAAGAGGCGCCAAACTTGACCAGGTCGCTCAGTTTATCACCTATGAACTTACTTCAGCGCAGATTTCCATCCTGCATGAGCTGATGAAAAGTGCCAAACAGTATACTATCCAGAACATTCCCATCGTCGTCATAACCCACTCTTTTCTGGACTATGTTGATCAATTTGCCCTGATCGTCAAAAGGTTCATGGCTATGGAGAACCTCAACGTTCTCTTTGCCCTGATCTCCATGGGCGGGCGTATATACATGATCGCCCGCAGTCGTATTGCCGATGTGGATGTCGGCATTATAGCCCGTGACCTCGGCGGTGGCGGCCATGCTACGGCAGCCTCGGCAACACTCAAGGATATGACCCTGATCGAAGCACAGGAGAAACTGATCCACACCCTGCATCGGCATGTCCTCCCCCAGCCAATTGCCAGTGAAATGATGTCGAAGCCGGCAATTACCATCACCCCGAATTCCACCATCTCCGAGGCCAATGCCCTGCTTACCCGGTACAACATAACCGCGGCACCGGTACGGACTGACATTCGAACAGCACCTGATGACCACCACCCAATCCTGGGAATCATTACCCGCCAGGTCGTCGAAAAGGCTACGCACCACGCGCTTGGCGACCGGCCTGTCAGCGATTATATGACCAGCGATGTCAAGATCCTGCCTCTCAAAGCAACACTGGCCGATATCCAGGAACTCATCATCGAAAACAGGCAGCGCCTCGTTCCGATTGTCCAGAATAATATCCTGATGGGGGTTATAACCAGAACCGATCTCCTCAACAGACTGGTCAACGACCCGGCCCATCTGCCGAAAAACCTTCTGCATGAAGCCGATCACCCATCTCTCGAAAAAAAGAGAAATCTGAACGCGCTCATTGTTGATTGTTTGAGCAAAGAAATGATCCAGCTGCTCCAGACTATAGGTGAAGTGGCAGACAAAATGCACGATAATGCCTTTGCCGTGGGTGGCTTCGTCCGCGACCTGCTGCTGAAAAAGCCGAACCTCGATCTCGATATCGTTGTCGAAGGAGACGGTATCAGTTTCGCCAAAGAGCTGGCAGCCCACCTGGGGGGCCGATACCGCACCCATGAGAGGTTTAAGACCGCGGTAGTCCTCTTGCCCAATGATTTTAAAATAGATATCGCGACAGCCCGGCTCGAATATTATGAATATCCAGCGGCGATGCCGACGATTGAACTGTCATCAATAAAACTCGATCTCTACCGCCGTGACTTCACCATCAACGCCATGGCTATTCAGCTCAATCCAGAACATTTTGGTACGCTGATAGATTTTTTCAACAGCCAGAACGACCTCAAAGAAAAGTCCATCAAGGTGCTCCACAACCTCAGTTTTGTTGAAGATCCCAGCAGAATATTTCGGGCGTTGCGATTTGAAAAGCGCATGAATTTCCAGATATCCCCGCATACCAAACGACTGATTGTCAACGCGGTCAGCATGAAACTTTTTGGTAAAAGTGGCGATCCGCGTTTTTTAGCGGAACTGAAGATCATTTTCTCTGAAGAAAATCCGATCCCTGCCATCCAACGGCTGGCAGAGTTTGATCTCTTTCAGTTTCTCTGGCCCGACCTTCGCCCGCACTATCAGATCGACCGACGTTTCCTGCACATCCTCACCCAGGCCCAGCGGGCGATTTCCTGGTTTCGCCACCTCTACCTCGAGGAATCATGTCGAAACTGGGTTGTCTACCTCCTGGCAGTCATGTCCCGATCGAGCCTGGAAGAATTGTTGGCATTTTGCACAAGATTTGCGGAAACAGCGAAAACAACTGAATATCTGCTTGACCAAAAAGAACGGACGGAACAGGCAATGCACCACTTATCTCGAGAAAATAATTACAAAAACAGCAAGATAGTTGGATTTTTTGAAGGGATCAGCCTTGAGGGTTTGCTCTATTTGATGGCCATTGCCCGAAAGAACCATGTCAAAAAAGCTATATCGCTCTATGTGACCACGCTCAGGTATGTCGAAGCCTGTCTTTCGGGTAATGATTTAATGGCCATGGGCTACAATCCGGGTCCACAATTCAAACAGATCCTCAGTTACCTGAAAGACTTGCAACTTGACAATCCGGCGATGAGGCCGGAAGAAGCAACCGCACTTGTGCAAAATAATTTCCCCAGAAAGTAATATATCAGAGTCTGTCCAGATCAAATCCTGGTAATCGGGAAATAAGCCGGGAATATTAAGACAGATTGTTTTCTTGCAAAAAATAACCTGTAAGGCACTAAACAATGCTTAAGGTATGTTGGCTGTCGATCAAGCAGGACGACTTTAGCACCACAAAATTTATCAACACCAGACAATGAACCAGTTTATTACCCAACTCATCATCCTCGCCCCGCCGCTGCTTTTTGCTCTGACCTTCCATGAGTTCGCCCACGGCTATGTCGCCTATCGTCTCGGCGACCCGACCGCGAAAGATGCCGGAAGATTGACCCTGAATCCTTTAAAGCATCTCGACCCTTTGGGAACAATCGCCTTTTTCTTCATAAAATTCGGCTGGGCCAAACCGGTGCCCGTTAATCCGAACTATTTTCAAAATCCCCGAAAGGATATGTTGTGGGTGGCTCTTGCAGGTCCAGCCACCAACCTGGCAGTCGCAGTAGCCAGCGCAATATTGACCAAAGGCCTCTGGATGCTGGCCAACATCCTCCCGTACTCAGTAGCAGCCGAGGCCATCCTCGTACCGCTCAATTCGATGCTGATAGCCAGTGTCTGGATCAACCTGGTCCTGTGCATTTTCAATTTTCTGCCCATTCCACCTCTCGATGGCAGCCGTATCCTCATGGGTCTGCTCCCCGACAATCTTGCCGCGTCGTATATGCGGATTGAGCGTTTCGGCTTTGTTCTTATCCTTATCCTGGCCTTCAGCGGCCTCCTGTCCAAGGCAATTGTGCCGATTATAAGTTTTGCCAATTCCTTACTGCTGTCGTAATTCAGTTAAATTTTTGTAAGCGACACCAGCGATTCATGAAAGGTCGCTCCACCGCCCATGTCGGTGAGTTTTTGCGAGGTCAGATCGTTGATTCCGCCGTGCACCGCGTTTTCTGAACCAATGCCGGCAAGTTCCGCATTTTCAGCTACCGGCCAGAATATGCCTTCGGCCACCAATACGCCCTCGCCAGTGTCGGTTGTCACCCTGGCCACTCGTGTCGTTTGGCCCCGGCCGTTATACAGGCGTACTGCATCACCATCCTGCACTTGACACATTGCCGCATCTTCCGGGTGAAGCAGAACGGTACCGAGCGTTCCGGGATAGAACTCGCCAAAGGTGCTGTTTAAAAGATCAGGGTGCGGCGGAGTAATCAAACGAAAAGGGTACCTTGAGCGCAGGTCAGGATCGGCAAATTCACCAGCTGCAATCAGGCAGGCCATCGACGGGTCTGGAAACGAATCGGGAGAAAGAAACCGTATCGTATGCGTTCCGCTGGCCATAACCTGCCCATCGACGCTACTATAATCTGAATGAACGAGCCTGCCGGACATTACTTCCTGCACATCGAAATTGTCAGGGAATCCCGACATACCTGTCAGATAATCGACGATCCTTTCCTCACAGCTCTGCTGAAAAGCTGGCTCGTTAAAGCCCATTTTCAGGGCCAGGCTCTGGAATAATTTAAAATTGCTCCACGCCTCCCCCACCGGCTCAATTGCCGGATGCGCCACACCGAGATAGAAATGCCCGTAACCGGTGTAGACATCCAGATTTTCCAGAAAAGTAGTGGCCGGAAGAAGCAGATCGGCATACTTCGCCGTTGGCGTCATAACCTGTTCGTGCACGACGGTAAAGAGATC
>JBBRDD010000013.1:0-41732 GCA_038204235.1 Desulfobulbales bacterium | reverse complement strand
AGATCGCACGGGAGCAATTCGTATTCTGATCGGTGAATTTGCCCGGCAGCCGGGAAAGATATTGACCGATGAGCAGGTGATCGCCATCATCAAAAAACTGATAAAATCAGAGAGAGAACTTTTGGCGGCTCAAAAACAGGAAGAATCTCCTTTCCTGGTCATTATGGAAGGCTATTTACCCAAACAGGTCAGCGAAGAGGAAATTTACGCCTGGGTAGAAAAAAATATCGATTTTTCGACCTTTGGCAGCAAAATGCAGGCAATGAAGCCGATCATGCAGCATTTTGGCAGCACGACCGATGGCAATACGGTGAAAAAAGTATTACAGCAGTTTGCCTGACCTGGATTCTGCACCATAAATTGGCCGGCAGGAGAGATTGGTTTCTTGTGACAGGCAAAAGGATGTTTATCTTTAACTGCTGATCTACACCAGCAGGATATGGATGGTTGGGAGCCAATACTGCCTTCAGGCAAAAAAGATGCAAAAAGTGGAGGAATGACGTGTTACGAATAGTTCTTTTTTTAGCAACTAATATGGCGATACTGCTTTTGCTGGGCATTGTCATGAGTTTTCTTGGCGTCGATTCAAGGTCTACCTCCGGACTGCTGGTCATGGCGGCGATGTTCGGCATGGGTGGTTCGCTGATTTCTCTGGCCATGTCCAAATGGATCGCGAAGAAATCGACCGGGGCGAACGTTATTGAAAATCCGCGTAACCAGACAGAACAGTGGCTCGTTGATACGGTTCGGCGTATGGCAGAAAAGGCGGAAATCGGCATGCCTGAGGTGGCGGTTTACAATTCTCCGGACATGAATGCTTTTGCTACGGGGATGAATAAAAATTCTGCCCTGGTTGCTGTTTCCACGGGGCTCTTGCAGAATATGGCCAAAGATGAAATTGAGGCGGTTCTCGGTCATGAGATTACCCATGTGGCCTGTGGCGATATGGTGACACTTTCTTTGATCCAGGGGGTGTTGAACACCTTCGTTATCTTTTTCTCCCGTATCGCCGCCAATATTATCGATAACTTCCTGAGAAGCGACGAAGAAGGTGGGGGCCTTGGTTTTATTGGCTATATGGTGGTAACCACCTTCCTGCAATTTGTTCTCGGGCTGTTTGCCTCGATGATTGTCATGTGGTTTTCCCGGAAAAGAGAGTTTACTGCCGACAAAGGTTCGGCCTATCTGACCAATAAGGCGAAGATGATCAGCGCCCTGCAGCGACTGCAGTCGAGTCAGGAGCCCTCGCACCTGCCTGATCAGGTGGCGGCCTTTGGTATCCGCCCCAAGGTAGGCGGTATGGCAGTGTTGTTTAGAAGCCATCCCCCCATTGAGGATAGGATTGCCGCACTCCAGAAGCTGTGACGCAATAGCAAAAACGGCTGGCAACCTGGTTGTCAGCCGTTTTTTTTGCTGTCTGTTTGTCTTACTTTGCTTCGGGAATTTTGGTTATCCCGAGAAGAGTGTGCCAGATGTCGTCCTGGTTCCACTGTTTTAAGATGAGCACCGGCTGGGTATGCAGGAATTCGGTGATTTTGTCCACCTCGCCACGCAAAAGGCCAGACAGGACAAACCACTTTTGTCTAAGAAATCCGTCCGTTCGCACCAGGTCCTTCATCACATCGTAGTGGATATTGGCGACCAGCAGGTCGGTGGCGACGCTGGTATGTTCTTCCGCCCGGCCATTGACCACCAGGATCTGGTCTTCCAGATGGTTCAACCGCACGTTCAGGCAGGCGGTCTGTGTGGCCAGGTAGTTATAGTCAACGGCGATGATTTTCTCGCAACCCAGTTTTGCAGCGGCAAGGGCCAGAATGCCGGTGCCTGATCCAAGATCGAGCATGGTTTTGACCTTTTGGCCGGAACAGGCTATGTCTATGGCTTCAAGGCAGGCCTGGGTAGTTGGATGCGTGCCGTTGCCGAACACCACGCCGGAATCGAGGGTTATCGCGATGTCATCTGCACCGGGAGATGCTTTAATCCAGGTGGGATTCAACAGAAAACGACCGATTCGTACCGGTTCAATACTGCCGCCCTGCCAATCGGCATAGGTCATTTCATATTCGTCAAGCAGCTTGAGTTCTGGGAAATCGGCCAGGATTTCCACGACCTGGTCTTTTGCCGGTTGGGTAAAAAACAGAAAGCTGAAGTCATCTTCTACCCAGTTGCCGATAAAGTTTGCCGCACTAATTGTATGCAGCGCGGGGACGATTCCTTCGATATAATAGATAAACAGCAGGGTGTCCGGTCGTAGAATGGGGGTAGGATGCATAGGAATCTTTTTACGAGGTTGTCAATAATGACAACCTCGTAAAAACCTCAAAATTGAGATGGTTAAGTAAAATGAATAGTTTTTACGACACCATCAATATTTTATCTTTGTCAGGAAGGCCTGCATTTGATTGAGCATGCTCTTAACCTGATCGGTGGCAATTGATTCGCCTGCTCCTTTGACTGCAGTCTCGTAGAGCTCAAGCCAGGTGATGACCGCTTTGTTGTCCTGCCGGTCGTAGAGCTTCTTCTTGTAAGCTTCTCCCGTCAGTTGCAGCCCTTTTTTGGGCACGGCTTTGCCCTGGATTTCATTGTGCAGTGGTATGCCTCTGGCGAGGCAGAGACTGCGGAGTTCCTTTTCGAGGATAGCGCCGGCGATGACCGCCGCTGCCCAAGGGTTGTTCTGCTCATATTGCATGCGGGCGAGGCGGAGCATATCCAGTAAGATATCACGGGAAATGGCGCCGCTGGTGGTCGCGAGCCAGTCGCCCTGTAACTCCCTTTTGGCTGCAGTAAGCATGCCGATGCCTCTTCTGGTGCGGCTCGCCGTGTGGTGGATGACTTCGGTTCGAAAGCTTTCGTAATAGATACTTACCTCGCCAAAAACGCGACCGAGAAACGAGAGCGCGGAGATCCTGAAATCGTGGAATTTTTCTTCGTTGACAAGGGATTTTGACTGGGTGCTGCTGGTTTCCGTGGCGAGGACCTTTTCTCCCATGGTTAGTATTGCATTGGCCTGGGTAATAAGCTCGTCTTGGTTTTTCATCTTTTCTGGTCTCTGGTCAAATTAGCGGGGATCGATTTTTAGTAACTGTTCACCGGGCAAACAAAAGAGCCTGCATAACCTCAGGCTTGTAAGTGTTTGCCAGTTTTTTAGTTCCCCCCATATACCCTGTTATGTAAATTTTATCACATAAAATACGAGACAAGGCTCGCTGTCAATCTGCGACAAGCTTCAGGGCGGTACAGTTTTTCAGGGTTTCCAGGATAAAGGAGGTCTTTACGTTTTGGATGCCCGGAATCCCGGAAAGCTTGTTGTTGACGAAATCGGTATAGCTGGTCATGTCTTTGACGGCAACTTTCAACAGAAAATCGACTTCCCCGGTCAGTTGATGGCACTCAAGGACCTCGTCCATCCGGGTCAGCCGTTCCTTAACATTTTGCAGCGAAGAGATCTGGTGATGACTCAGGCAGACCATAACGATGGTCTGGATGCCAAATCCAGCCTGTTTCCGGTCAAGGATGGCCACATATTTTTCGATGATCCCTGTCGATTCGAGCCGCCGGACACGTTCCAGCACGGCAGGCGGGGATAAGCCAACCTCTTGGGCCAATCTGGCATTGGTGATACGGCCGTTATTCTGCAGGATGTTCAGGATTTTTTTATCTGTTGAATCAAGCATATTTCAATTGGCTACCGGTTAAGGAAAGACTATTAGTCAGAAAAACCAGATTATAGCGAATTTTCTTCGAAAATAAAAGGACAAGCTTAATTATCTTCAGGTGACAGCGTCCAGTGTTCTTCAGGGGGATTTGCCTGCAGGTGTAGAAAAGAAAGATCTGGTTGGAGAAGGTTTCTTTACCAGAGCATCCAGTTTTTTGTTATTAAAATATAGACTCCAAGCCCTAAATTGGTGGTGGCATGGGCAATAATAACACCTTTCAGGTTTTTCTGATAAACCAGCAAAAGCCCATAGAGTAATCCGGCAATAATTCCCACGCCCACCCGGTGATGCTCAAGGCCGAAAAGAACTGCCACCCCGATAAATGATAACCAGGTAAAAGCTCCCATCGGCACTGAACGAAACGCCGGATCAACCAGATAACGCATTAAAAAAGAACGCCAGAACAATTCTTCCATAACCGGCACAACCAACGTCGAGCCAAGCAGTCGTACTGCAATCAGTCCTGTCGCGGCTGCCTGTGAACCGCCCAGGGCGTAGGGGTCAAACCCTGCACTCTGGCCGAGCTGTAACTGGTATTCCTCCGGGGCAATCCAGATAACGAGCACCAGAAGCCCGCAGAAAACAGCGGACATTATAGTATTGGCGGAGAGGTCGGAGGAAAAGTCCGCAGCATACTTATGCCGCCAGAACCAAAGCAAGGTTCCGACCAGGATGGTCTTGGTTATATACAGATAGGGAGTGAGACCAGGAAAAAACCGGGCGGGCTCAGTCAGGAGCATAAAGAGCGCAAATGGCACCACGTAAGGAATCCAGAGTTTCGACCAAAGCTGCTGCATACTGTTGTTCATTGTTTTCATGAATGATGTCTAAAGAATGTATGAGATGACCAAACTATTTTTCTTCTGGAGTATTCGCATCCTTATCATCCGCCTGTCCGGATTCTTCTTCTCGATCAGTATCATACAGCCGCTTTGCGGCAAGCAGCAAAAAAAGAATGCTTGCCGGCGGGGCAAAGGTTGGTGCTGCCTGGGTTAATTTCTGGAAGGTTGGGTTGCTCAGGTGGAGTTCCGGAACCACATATTTCAATATGCAGTAGCTGCCTATTGCCAGCATGACATATATCCACCAGGGCAGAAGATGCGGTGATCGGGGAGATGCCGAGTCCATTGTTTTTTTCGCTTTCATGCCGCGCCTGCCAGTACAAGCTGGACCATCTCCCGTACCTGTGGATTCGGATCGCTTGCAAGGCGGAGAATCTCCGCCATGGCTTGGTTTGTGCCGATTATTCCCAGCAGGGATACTGCTTCTCCTCTTAGCAGCGGCTGGTCGGAATCAAGCAGCTTGACAAGCGACGGAATGGCTAATGGCAGTCGGTCGGGTTGCACTATCTGCAGCTCTTCAAAAAGAACCGAGACCCCAAGGCGTACACTGAACCGCTCGTCACTTAAGATTTCTCCGGTCCAGGCATAATATTCCGGTTCACGGCGGAACATTGCCACAATATTTTCCACGTGACCCTGGTCGAGAAAGTCGGCAATAACCTTTTTTAATTCCTGGTCGCTGACTTCGTTAGGCGGCTGGTTCATAGTGGGCATGAGAAAATGATTTATATGTGAAAAATCCCTAAAGTACGATAGATAATTCAGCGTAGCTTGCTTTTTTTTAACCGGAAAGGCAAGGGAAATATTTGTAGCGCATAAGAGCAGAGGGACGGCATAAAGGAAAGAAGGGGGCAATTATGGTAAAAGATTGGAATGTTCCTATGTTACTCGGGGTGTCAAGCGGATACTGGCGGGGATGTGCCCTGCAGGCAGGGGTACGGCTGAAGCTTTTTACAGTGCTGGGCGATGCCAGGTGCGATGTGGGTGCGGTTGCACGCGGTATCGGCTCTGAGCACCGGGCAACCGGTTTACTGCTTGATGCCCTCTCAGCTATGGGATTGTTGCTTAAAACTGATTCAGGATATGCCAACACTGAATTCACCAGCAAGTTTCTGGTCGCCGGCAGCCCCGAGTACCAGGGCCATATTATCCTGCATCACCATCATGTCCTCGATGGCTGGGCGCAGCTCGATCAGGCAGTGAAGTCAGGGCGGCGTGTGGATCGCCGCTCCTACGGTGCGGAAGTTGAAAGGGAAAGCTTTCTGATGGGGATGTTCAATCTGGCGATGATGATTGCCCCGAAGATTGCCGAAAAATTTCAACTCATCGGCCGTAGGCGACTGCTTGATCTGGGCGGCGGGCCCGGCACCTACAGTATTCATTTCTGCCGTGCGAATCCTGAGTTGAAGGCCGTCATCCTCGATCGTCCGACCACGGAACCTTTTGCCCGGCAAACTGTGGCAAAGTTTAAGCTGGCTGAGCGAATCAATTTTATTGGCGGTGATTTCAATACCGATCCGATTGCCGGCGGGCCCTATGATGTTGCCTGGCTCTCCCATATTCTCCATAGCAACTCCCTGGAAGAATGTCAGGCGTGTCTGACTAAAGCCGTCGATGCAATGGAGCCCGGCGGTTTAATCCTGATCCATGATTTTATCCTCAATGACACCAAAGACGGGCCAGAGTTTCCAGCGCTCTTTGCTCTCAATATGCTGGTGGGTACGGAACATGGCCGGTCGTATTCCCGCGGCGAAATTATCACCATGCTACAGAGAGCCGGAGTTGTTGATATTACCCATCATGTATTGACTCTGCCAAACGACTCGTCTGTTATCTCGGGCATAAAGAAAAGGATTGAACCATGATTACTGTGCACATTCCCGGTGGAGAAAATCTGCAGTTGTTGCATCTTGTCCTGGATTATAATGGTACCCTGGCTCTGGACGGTGATTTAATTGCCGGGGTAGCGGAAAAAATTCGTGAACTGGCGAGTCAAGTACAGCTGCATGTCATTACCGCCGATACCCATGGCACGGTTGCTGAAAAACTCAAGGGTCTGCCATGTACCTTGCATATCATCGGCCCAGATACTCAGGACAGGCAAAAGCAGGCCTATGTCCAATCGCTGGGTGCGGAAAATGTGGCGGCCATCGGCAACGGCAGAAACGATGGTCTTATGCTGCAGGCAGCAGCTTTGGGAATTGTCCTGGTCCAAAGAGAAGGTGCCGGTATGGCGGCGATTCGCCACGCAGACATTATGTGTACCTATATTGGTGATGCCTTTACCCTGTTGCTGAAATCGGACAGGCTGAAGGCTACTTTGCGAAATTGAATGGGTAAAAATTGTCATCCCACAGTGCACACTTTGCGCATTTTTTGCTTCATGCGAAGGATGCTGGTGCTTAAGGTGTATTCTAACCATCTGAAATTAAATAGTTAACTGTTTGATTCATTCTGGCACGTCGTCTGCAATAATCATTATCAATATTAAGCAGAGAGTTTTCCCGGTCACCGGGGGAAACCAGCGACAGGGTAAAAGCGAGGGATGATAATGACAATAACAGTTCGCAGTTTAGCCGCTATTGCAGTTGCCAGTATGTTGACTGTTATGTATTCAACGCCCGGCTTTGCCTGGTATTATTATTCGAGCGCCGACGACCGAGTCTGGGAGGAGATCTCAACGGAGAAAGAGACGCTTCCCGTCGGGACTGTTGTTTCTTCCTTGCCCAATGGTGCACGGTCGATTGTCGTCGAACGAATGCAATATTTCGTTTCAGGAGAAAACTGGTTTGTGCCGATCATCAGTAACGAGGGGGTTCAGTATCAAGTAGTTTTTGCTCCAGTGTGACATCACCGCAACCAGATCTCACTGGTTGCTTCTCTAACATCCGCCTGGCCGTATTTTTCGCCGTTTTCAGCTCCCGCCCTGTTCTAGTTTCCTTGTGTTTTTTCCTTGTCGATTTTTTTTCATCAATTATACAAAAATGGTATTTATTTGCAAGCGGACTACTCTTTTGTAGGATATGGTAAAAAACCAATATTCATTACATAAAAAGCGCAAATTTTGTTGCGCGGGCGAAGTTAATCAGCTAGCATATTGCCGTCAAAGGAAGGCCGCAACAGGCTAAACTTAAGGAGGCATGCAACGTAAGGAGGCCATGCCTTTCCCTTTTGCATGGTTGTGAATAGCTCAATGATGATTCCATGGTCCGCAATGATCTCGTCAGTTTTTTTGTCCATGATCAACGGCCTGGTTAACTGACCCCGGTAAAAGTGAAAAGAGCTGGGGGGAGTACCTGGGACAGAGTATGTCCTTGCAGAAGAACAAGTACATACTCTGTAAGATACTAACCCCGGTAAACGGGAAGAAAGCCGGGATAAGTATCTTGAGACAGATTATCTTCTTGCAGAAGAACAAGTACATACTCTGTAAGATACTAAACAAAAAAGCAGTTTTACAAGGGAGGAGAAAAGGATGTCTACGCGAAAGTTTTCTGTTTTTTCACTCATGGTTGCAGCAGGTTTGACGCTTGCGCTTTGCGGCTCAGCGGCAGCCGCCGAAAAATCGATTAAAATTGCTACCCAATCACCTTTGTCTGGTGATCAGTCCGTAATTGGTGTTGACATAAAGCGTGGTGCTGAATTAGCCCTCGAACAACTCAGCGGCCCATTGGAAGCGATGGGTATTAAAGCTGATCTCGCGCCATTTGACGACCAGGCTAATCCTGATGCCGGTGTCGCCAATGCGAAGCGAATTGTCTCCGATCCAGCTATTCTTGCGATCGTCGGACATTACAATTCAGGAGTGCAGATCCCGTCTTCAGAAGTGTATCATAGCTCCGGACTCGTCAATATTTCCCCGGCCAATACCAATCCAAAGGTCACCACTCGTGGCTATCTGGAAGTCAATCGCATCGTTGGTCGCGATGATGTTCAGGGTGTTGTAGGTGCTGATTTTGCTAAAAGCAAAGGTGTTAAAACTGTCTTTGTTGTTCACGATAAAACCGCTTATGGTCAGGGAATTGCAGAATTCTTCAAGAAAAAAGCCACAGAGAACGGGATGAAGGTGCTTGGCTTTGAAGGAACCGAAGAAAAAGCCAATTTTGACGCGTTGCTATCCCCGGTTGTTGCCGGTAATCCGGATCTGGTCTACTTCGGCGGTATGGCTTTCCAGGCTGCAGTTCTTTTCAAACAGGCTCGCGAGAGAGGCTATGAGGGCATGTTCCTCAGCGATGATGGTTTTGATAGCTCTGATGCGGCCAAGATCGGTGGTGGCACTTTAATCGCCGGTGGCGGCACCTACTATTCGACTGTTTCCGGTCCTGCCTCAGTGTATCCTGGAACTGCCAAGTTTCTTAAAGATTTTCAGGCAAAATACAACGCCACCCCGCAGCCTTTTGCCGCTCAGGCCTATGACTGCATGGCAATCAGTCTGAAAGCTATTGAAAATGCAGCAAAAGCACATGGCAATAAAGTTCCCACCCGTAAAGCTGTTGCCGAGGCCGTTCGCTCTCTGAAGGATTTCAAAGGTATTACCGGTACCTTTACATTCAATAAGATCGGCGACCCCGAACAGGCCCAGTACTTTGTTATCCAGGTAGAATCAGCAGATCCTTCCAAATGGAGTGAAAACAAAATTGTTAAGACTCTAGAAATTGCCCCTCCAAAGTAACAAGATTTCCATAGTTCTTGGCCCGGCCCTTTGTTTCGCAAAGGGCCGGTTGATTTTTAACGTCAGTGAGTGATCATGATACGATTCCTGAAACGCATAAATGTGTATGAACTGGTACGGCCTGTGGGGCAGATGGTCCTTTTTTCCGTGGGCAGTGCTGCTTTCATGTCGGCGATTGCAATTTCGCTCGCCTTGGCTTTGGATGATACTGCTGTCGGTGCGAGTCTTATGGACAAGTACAATGTCAGCCTGTATACCTATACTATGCTCAATCTGCCCCAGGTCATTATCGATGGCCTGACCATTGGTTTTGTCTACGCGGCAATCGCCCTCGGTTACACCATGGTGTACGGGGTACTTGAATTCATTAACTTCGCCCACAGCGAGATTTTTGCAGTCGGCGCATTTGTCGGCGTGGAGTTTCTCATTGCCCTTGATGGTATGGGAATTCTGGCGGGAGCATCGCTTGGAATGGCGTACGCCTATCTGATTCTCGCGATCCTTCTTGGCATGATAGCCGCCGGGGGGCTGGCCGTTGCCGTCGAACGAGTTGCCTATCGGCCCCTGCGCGGGATGTCCCGTTTAGTGCCGCTCATCTCAGCGATAGGTGTGTCCTTTCTGCTTCAGGATGTTATCCGCCTGGTTGAAAGCCTGACCAGCGGACAGTTCAACCGCATTATGCCGACCTTCGGCAATTTTGACAGCCGCATCGTCTTCGGAAAAATTGCTATGGGGACGTCAAAGCTCACCCTGGGCATTTCCGTCAAATCGATCATTGTCATCGGATCTGCGGTGCTGATGCTGGTGGGACTGAATTATCTGGTCAATGCCACCCGGGTCGGGAAAGCGATGCGGGCAGTGGCCCAGGATCGTCCGACCGCAAGTCTTATGGGGATCAATGTTAATCGAATAATTTCCCTGACCTTTCTGGTCGGCGGCCTGCTTGGTGGTGCGGCGGGGGTACTCTATGCCTTGAAATTTACCCGGATTGATCCCTTTGTCGGTTTCTTTCCCGGCTTGAAAGCCTTTACTGCCGCGGTACTCGGTGGTATCGGCAACATGACCGGGGCCCTGCTTGGCGGGATTGTGCTCGGCATGCTGGAAACCTTTGCCGGATCGTATATGGGCGTGTTCACTATGGGAGCGGCGGGCTCGGAATACAAGGATATTTTTGCTTTTAGTATTCTGATACTTGTCCTCATTTTCCGGCCTCAGGGTCTGATGGGCAAACATGTCGTGCAGAAAGCATAGGAGAGTCTCATGATTTCGTCGTTCTTTAAGGAAGTGTTCAATCGGGTGAATCGGGGATATTGGTCGTATCTGATAGTTCTTGGCCATATGGTGGCCGGTAGTTTTCTGGTCTACACCCAGCCGCGATCCAATCTCGCTTTTCTGGTCCTCATGACCTCATTTATGTCGCTCTATTTTTTCACTACCAGTCTGCGTTTCAAGCTGATTGCCGCAGTTATTCTGGCCTTGGTGGTCATCCCTGTGGTCGGGGCCAGGAATATTTTTTATCTGGAGGTTATCTTCCAGATCAGTGTTTTTGCCGCTCTCGCCCTCGGATTGAATATTGTTGTCGGTTTTGCCGGGCTCCTCGATCTGGGGTATGTGGCGTTTTATGCGGTGGGCGCTTATCTCTGGGCTTTCTTCGGGTCGCAGCAGTTTTATATGCTGCACTACGCACCTGGGACAGCGCCGGCGGCTCTTCCCTTTTTCTTGCCGGGTGACGCCTTCTATATGTTTCTTGTAGTCGGGGTCATCATTGCCGGTTTGACCGGAATCCTTCTCGGTTTACCGGTGCTGCGCCTGCGAGGTGATTATCTGGCTATCGTCACCCTCGGCTTTGGCGAGGTGATCAGGGTTTTAGCCAATAACCTCGATAAACCGCTCAATTTCACCAACGGACCGCAAGGAATTACCCCGATCCAGCGGCCGACTATGCCGGACTTTGTGGTCGACTGGTTTAATTCCATTTTTGGCGGAGTGGTTGGCCATAATGTCAGTACGGCGGTCATGTACAATCTGATGTTCTATATTTTTGCTCTGGCAGTGATCATCGTCATCATTTTTGTTACCCGGCGGCTGGACGACTCGAAACTCGGTCGTGCCTGGACCGCCGTGCGCGAAGATGAGACAGCTGCTATTGCCCAGGGCATTCCTCTGGTGAAAATGAAGCTTGCTGCTTTTGCCGTCGGTGCCTCTTTTGCTGGAGTCATGGGCGTGCTGCTGGCCGCGAGCAGAACCTTTATCAGCCCGGAATCGTTTTCTTTTATGCAGTCAATTGGCGTGCTCACCATGGTTATTCTTGGCGGGGCGGGCAGTATTCCCGGGGTTATCCTTGGCGCTGCGACGGTGACCATTCTTAACCTCCAGGTGTTGCAGGGATTTTCTCTCTATCTCAACGAGTTGCGCCAGAGCGATGCGGTGATTCCAATTATAAATTTTGCCTGGAAAGATCTGTCCAACCAGCTTGATCCGGCGAAATATCAACGGATGCTTTTTGGACTCATCCTGGTCTTGATGATGATCTTCCGGCCAGCTGGATTAATTCCTGCGGTCCGACGAAAGCGCAAAATTGATCTGGAAGAAAATTAGGGAGAAGGTGCGACAATGGCTTTACTTGAAATTAACAATATGACCAAGGTGTTTGGTGGCCTGAAAGCCATCAGCGACGTCACCTTCTCGCTTGAAAAAGGACGGATTGTCTCGATCATTGGTCCGAACGGCGCAGGAAAAACGACATTTTTCAACACCCTGACCGGGATTTATAAGCCTGATGGCGGGACCATCAAATTCAATGGTAAATCGCTGGTCGGGCTCAGGCCGGATCAGATCGCCGCTCGCGGTATTGCCCGAACTTTTCAGAACATTCGCCTGTTTCCGGATATGACAGTCATCGAAAATATTCTCGTTGGCATGCATATTCACTTTAAACAGTCACCGCTTCAGACGCTCTTCCGGTTGCCTGGTTTTAAGAAAGAGGAAGCGGAAGCTGAGAAAAAGGCGGCCCGCCTGATGCAGTATGTCGGTTTGAAAAGGGTTGAAAATGAACTGGCCAAAAACCTGCCCTACGGTGCGCAACGGAGGCTGGAAATCGCCCGTGCTCTGGCCGCAGAACCGCTTCTGCTGTTGCTGGATGAACCGGCTGCCGGAATGAACCCCCAGGAAACGGAAGATATTATCCGTTTATTCCGTGATATAAAAACGGACATGGGCATGACTATTCTACTTATCGAGCACGATATGCGGGTGGTTATGAATATTTCCGAAGATATCTGTGTCATGGATTATGGTGAAAAGATTGCTGAAGGAACTCCGCAGCAAATCCGCGCCAATACGCGAGTTATCGAGGCCTACCTTGGCCGGGGAGCAGTCGCCGGACAGCATGAGGAGAAAATGAAATGAGTTTGTTGGAAGTCGACGATATTCACAGTTATTACGGACAGATCCATGCACTTAAAGGGATATCCATCAAGGTAAACGAAGGGGAGATTGTCACCCTTATCGGCTCCAACGGCGCAGGCAAGAGCACCATCCTGCGAACCATTTCCGGTATGATGCATCCCAAAAAAGGAAAGATATCTTTTGAAGGAAAAGATATTTCTAAAAAAGAACCCCATGAGATAGTTACTGCCGGAATGGTCCATGTCCCTGAAGGAAGGGGGATTTTTCCAACGCTGACGGTAAAAGAAAACCTCGAGATGGGCGCTTTTACAATAACTGATTCAAAGATCATTGAAGAGCGGATGGAATATGGCTTTAGTCTTTTCCCGAGATTGAAAGAGCGTATCGATCAATTCGGCGGCACCCTGTCCGGAGGGGAACAGCAGATGCTGGCCATTGCCCGGGGCTTGATGATGGATCCCCATCTGTTGATGCTTGATGAACCGTCCATGGGTCTTGCGCCCATTCTGGTCGAGTTGATCTTTGATATCATCAAAGATCTCAATGCCACGAGGGGTACCACTATTCTTCTCGTTGAACAGAACGCGCTGATGGCTCTGTCCATAGCCCACCGGGGCTATGTTCTGCAGACCGGAGAGATTACCGTAACCGATACCGCGGCGAATCTTCGGGATAATGAGGAGGTTCAGAAAGCCTATCTCGGCGTATCATAATGGCGTCGTAAAAAGCTCGATCTCCTTCGTTGCAGGTTTTTGGCTGGTTCCCGACATACTGCCTGTATAGTCGGGAACCAGCCAAAAAACACTGCGCCTTGTATATCAATCTTTTTACCTAGCCATCCTTGATTTTAGGTTCTTACGTCGTACCCCAAGGGCGCTTCCTTTGGGCGTTGTGTTCTTCTCCATTACGATGTACTACCTCTCGTTCCCATGCGCTGCATGGGAACTTTGGTCGTTCTGTAGATCCATTGCCACAAGCAGCGCGTAGTGACCGTCGCGCTGCAGCAGTTCTTCATGACTGCCCTGCTCGACGATTTTTCCGTGGGCCATGACCACAATATGATCTGCCCGCCTGATGGTTGACAACCGGTGGGCGATGACCAGCGAAGTCCGCCCTTTGAAGCTGTCGGCTATGGCCTGCTCAAGGATGTTCTCTGATTCGGTGTCGATGGCGGCGGTTGCTTCATCGAGAACCAGAATAGCCGGATTCCGGCAGAGAACCCTGGCGAATGAGAGCAATTGTTTCTCGCCGGTAGACAGTTCCATTCCTCCCTCCCCGATAACCGTATCCAGGCCAGACGGCAGTTTGTCGACAAACCGGTTCATGCCCGTCTGATTGAGAATAGCTTCTGTTTTTTTCCGTGAGCATCCGGTATCCATGACGATATTGGCAAAGAGGGTATCCTGCAGAATAAACACGTCCTGCAGGATGACGCCGACTATTGTGCGCAGTTTGCGCAGCTCAAGGGAGGTGATATCGGTATCATCAATGCAGATGGTTCCCGCCTGGGGATCGTAAAATCGCAGCAGCAGATTGACGAGCGTTGTTTTCCCGGAGCCGGTAGTGCCGACCAGGGCCACGGTCTGGCCCGGATATAAGGCAAGAGAGACGCCATGCAGGATAGGATTGTCCGCTTGATAGCCGAAATGAATATTTTTGAACAGAAGACTGCCTTGTATCTTTGGTAACTGTACCGGCTCTTCCAGCTCGATAATCTGACTTTTGGTCTCAAGCAGCTGGAATATCCTTTCAGCGGAGGCCATTGCCGACTGGACCACGGAATATTTCTGGGCGATTTCCCGCAGCGGTTGAAAAAACAGCCGCATATACGAGATAAAGGCGACGAATTCGCCCAGCGTCAGCCGTTTTTGCAACACTTCGCCGCCGCCGTACCAGAGGATCAGCGCGATGGCCGCCGAACTCATGAATTCGGTAAGCGGCATAAAGGTGCCGAAAAGTTTGATCTGGCTCAGCGTTCTCTGTAAAAACCCCGCACTCAAATTCTCAAAGGTTTGTCTGTTTGATCCCTGCCTGCCGAAAAGTTGAATGATAGACATTCCGGACAGGTTTTCAGCCAGAAAACTGTTGATTTTGGCCAGCTGGATGCGAATCGCCCGGAACTGTTCCCTGGCCAGGCGGGCAAAAAAAATGGTGATAATGATCGCCAGCGGGATGAAAATGGTCATCACCCCTGCCAACCGCGGGTTCATCCAGAACAGCAGAACGAGGATCCCGGCCAGCTGCAGAAGGTCGTTAAACAACGTGACAATGACCGAGGTGAACATCTCGTTCATATTCTGGATGTCGTTGGTCAGACGGGTGACCAGTCGGCCTGTCGGGTTACTGTTGAAAAATGGCAGATCGAGGTGCAGAAGATGGTGAAAAAGGCGCTGACGAACGGTATGCATGACCGATTGCCCCACCCACTCGAGGACCAGCACCTGGCAGAAGGAGGCGAAGAATATGGCGAAGATGAGAACAGCATAGTGTATCGCAGTCCTGGTGAGCCCGGCGATTCGTTCATCGGTTGCGATCGTGGTCGCCGTTATATAGTGGTCGATTGCCGTCTGGACCAGGTGGGGGAGGGTGAGGGTGGCCCAGGTGATGAGAATGGAGATGATGACCGCAAAGGAGAGACTACGCCAATACGGTGCGGAAAATTGTAATATTTTACCCCAGAGATGAAAATCGCTCAGGGATCCTTCCTGCCCCTTTTCGCTGTAGCCGTAGTTCATCATGGCAATACCGGCTCCTTCAGGGCATCCTGGGTCATCTGCTTGGCGTACATTGACTGGTACAGAGAGTTTTCCTGCAACAGCTGCTCGTGGCTGCCTTCACTTTGCACTGCACCGTCGGCCAGGATGATAATTCTATCGGTCATCGACAGCAGTTTGATGCGGTTGGACACGATCAGGACGGTTTTTCCGGCAAAATGACGTTTGAGACCGGCAAAAACCTCGTGCTCGGTGGCGACATCTACCGCCGATAACCCATCGTCGATAATCAGGACCGGTCGGTCGCACAGCAACGCCCTGGCCAGCGCCAGTCTTTGCCGCTGGCCGCCGGAAAGTTTGACGCCCCGCTCGCCGGTCATGGTGTCGTAGCCGTCTTTTAAGCCGACAATGTCTTCGTGGATTGCCGCATTGACCGCTGCCTGGATGACTTCCTCGCGGCTGGCATCTGCTCTTCCAAGCGCAATATTTGCCGCGATGGTATCGGAAAAGAGAATTGGTTCCTGGCCGACATAACCGATATGGGCGCGAATATACTGCAGAGGGAGCTGGTTGACATCCGTGCCCCCGAAAAACAGTTGTCCATCACTGACCGGGTAAAGCCGGGCCAGAATTTTACAAAGAGTCGACTTGCCTGAACCGGTCCGTCCGGTAACTCCGTGAATTCCAGGTCCAAAAGAAAGAGTGAGATTCAGAACGGCAGGAGCGGTTGAGGAAGAATACCGAAAGCTCATATTTTTCAGTTCGTAGCCGGGCCGTATGAGCATTGCCGGCTGCACCGGTAACACCGGATCCGGCAGGGTGGTCTGGCTGGTGACCAGGTCGTGGATGCGGCCGAGTGAGGTCAGACCGCGCTGCACCAGGTTGGCGACCCAGCCGATGGCCATCATCGGCCAGATCAACATATACAGATAGGTGATAAAGGCGACAAAATCGCCCAGGGTTATCGTGTTGTTAATCACCAGGCGACCGCCAAAATAGAGCACCATCAGCAGGCCGAGACTGCCGATCAGGGTAGCCAGGGGGCTGATTAGGCCCTGGATGGCGGCAACTCGCAGGTTGCTGCGTACGTATTTTTTGCCGATTTTGCCGAACCGATCGGTCTGGAAATCTTCCATGGTATAGGCTTTAATTAAGCCGATGGAAATAAGCGTTGACCTGGAAAATTCCGTCATGGAGGCGAACTGCTCCTGCACGGTGGCAAAGCGCTTATGCAGTTTGCCTGAGAGAATACGGGTGGTGACGGCGAGGATTGGCATCGGCAGCAGGGCAAGTAGGGTAAGCATCGGGTGGATGGCTATCATGAAACCAATTGCCGCAAGGGACATGACCAGGGCGTCGACTGCGGCAACCATGCCCATGCCGCAGGCCATCTGGACCGCGCCGAGATCGTTGCTCGAATGGGCCATGAGATCTCCGGTCGTGTATTTCTCAAAAAACGGGGCGTCCATCTTTAAAATATGGGAAAATATCCGGTTGCGGATAGTGCGCTCGAGGAGGCGGGAAAAGCCGATGATCAGGTAGCGCCAGGCAAAGCGTAAGACGACGACCATCCAGGCAAACAGCAGGATCAGCCCGGCCAGGTGAAGGAGTCCCGCTGTGGTGATGGTCATGGCCGACAGGCCGTCAACCCCGTGCTTTATAAACCGGGGTATGGTCAGCTGCAGCAGGTCTACCAGAATAAGGGCGGCAAATCCTGCCGCCAGGCGTAAGCGGTGTTTACGAAAGGTGGGAAGCAGCAACTCGCGCAGTTGCGAGAACGGCACCCGCCTGGATTCGCTCTTTCTATATGTGGTGGATGTGGTCTTGCTCAACGATTCTGCCTGTTTACTGTTTGCCGCTGGGGTCTCGGAATAATGTAAGGAACATAAACTCTGACAAACACTAATGACCGATTGGCTGAATGTCACTCTAAAACAGGTGGAGAACGGTAACTATTAAGGAGTAATTGAAGCAAAGGCTTACCTGTTTCTTGCAAATATTTAACTTGAGCGATAATATGGCTTTTTTTTGTATTATGACCATGAATATCTAAATAGAGAGATATATGCTGATTACATTTCTGACTTATTGCGGTGTTGGTGCCATCGCCGGGATTCTTGCCGGACTGCTCGGGATCGGTGGAGGGCTGGTAATTGTCCCCATGCTGGTCTACGTTTTTGCTCTGAACCATATCCCCCAGGAACTGACCATGCACCTGGCTCTGGCCACCTCTATGGCAAGCATCATGTTCACCTCGGTTTCCAGTTTTATGGCCCATCATAAGCGCGGCGCGGTGCGGTGGGATGTGGTGAAAAAAATCGTTATCGGGATTCTTACCGGTACCTTTCTCGGTTCCTGTTTCGCCTCGGCAATGTCGACAAATTTTCTCAAAGTTTTTTTTGTTATCTTTCTCTATTTTGTGGCAACCCAGCTTTTAATAAACAAAAAGCCGAAAGGCGGACGTGATCTGCCGGGCAAGGCGGGGATGTTTGCGGTGGGTAATGGTATTGGCGTGGTGTCCAGTCTGGTTGGTATCGGCGGTGGGACCCTGTCGGTGCCCTTTATGCTCTGGTGTAATATCAAGGTGCACCATGCCATCGGTACTTCGGCTGCCATCGGCCTGCCCATAGCAGTTGCCGGAACTGTCGGCTATATCTTCAATGGCTGGAATGTGGCCGGGCTGCCCCAGTATTCGCTGGGGTATGTCTATCTGCCCGCTTTATTGGGCATTGCCGCGGTGAGCGTGCTGACCGCCCCTCTGGGTGTTAAGCTGGCGCACAGTTTGCCGGTGGGTCCATTGAAGCGGATCTTTTCGCTGCTGCTCTATGTTGTGGCGACTAAGATGCTGCTGGGGATCCTGTAGCACCAGCAGACCGATATTTGCTCTTCAGCACTTTCGTCTTGAATACCAGGGGCGAAAGTGCGGTGAAGAGACTGACGCTGGTGAGAATTATTGCCAGCCGTGTCCAGGAACGACCTGCCTCTTGATATTGTTCAATAAAGACCAGCATTGTTCGTATCCATTCTCCAGCCGCCAGAAGCAGAAATACGGTGAGCAGTCGGGGAACCCATTGCTTTCTGACAAAGACCAGTGACAGTATAAGCAAACTTCCCGCGGTTAATAGCAGTGAGCCTGAACGATAGAAGTGTGCTGCAATCAACAGGGTGCTGCAAAATATCGGCAGAACGGCGAGTGTTGTCATCGTGTTTCCTCAGGTTGAGTAACTTCTTTCGGCTCTTTTACCCTGCTGTTTGGGGGTCGCCAAGTTTGTAGCGTATCCGCAGAACGCCATCGTTGAAATCTTGGGAAATTATCTGAAACTCGCCGATTTCCGAAGTATTGTCCACATGTTCACCGATGCAGGGACAGGAATCATAGTCTCCGATGCGCACTATGCGAATGGTTTCGACCCCTTCTGGAAGTCGGGTGAGATTAAAGTTATGATCGGCATGCTCACGGGATACCATCTCTTCGGTTACAGCAAGGTGAGAAGAAACAGCCACATTGACCGCGGCCTCCACTTCCTTCGTTTCGTCATAAGTAAGGGCTCTATCGAAGTGGTAGTCACATTTCGACTTCTTCTCGTTCACGTGGGCGCTGAAGCAACGGCCACAGTCGAATTTCCTGACCATTGCCTGGTTAAGTATGTGTTCCGCTGAATGCATGCGTGGGGCGTTTGATTTTGCCATGTCTATCTGTTGGTGGTATTTGCGAGTAAAAAAATAGACCGTAGCTCAGGTGAGCATGAGTCACGATTCTCTTGATTCCATAACTTTATTGTGTTGTCAAAAAGCAGCCCTGGCAACCGGTACGATTGAGGTATCGACCAAAGAGATACCGCTTTCATAAGAAAGTATAACCAGTCTCATTTTACACCTCCCTATGGATTTTACGTTGAACTATCGCCTTCTCTGTTTTTAAAAACAGATCGTCCAATAACTGCTCCGCCGCGGCCATCTCTGTTGCGGATGAAAAACCGGAGTCGAGCTCCTGCAGAATCTTCTCGTAGGAGGATAATCGAATATTCAGAGTGCTACGAAAGACATCCGGCCTGGGATACAGACCGTTTTCAAAAAAGAAGTTGCAGGGACCGGGGGTTTCCTGTCGGCGATAAGGCCATTTGATCTTGAGTTCTGCAAATTCCCTGAAAGCCTCCGTTGCCCTGATATTCAGTGTGTAATCGTTCACTGTAATCGGTCGTCCAAGGCGGATTTCCATTTCCTTAAAATAGGCAGTCAGCAGGGCATGCTCTGTCACAATCAGTCCGAAAACATACCAATTGTCAATGGTCTGTATAAGTATCGACTTGTAAACGGTAGACAGTTTCTTCGTGGCAGGGCACAAATAGGTGCGGCATGCCTGCTCACCGTACCAACTCATGGATCGATAGTCTACGCCGTTGTTGCCGGGTACGGCCGGGTGGAGGAGGCAGCCAACGCACCTTTTCCTACCGCCGATGAACCCAAGAAAAGGACAGTGGTGAAACCCGGGAAACGGCCTTTCTAGCCTGTACGGCCCCTTATTGCTTCTTTTAAATGCAAAGATACCATCTTCTGTTCTGGGGACCGACAGAAAGGTCTCGGTCCGCTTTGCCAAGAGAGCTTCAACTTTTTTCCGTGATAGATTCGGCAAATTATACAAACCGCAACAGGCGCCGCAGGACACTGTTTCGTTCACCTGGCATAAGTAAATATCGGGGGTATCATCATGCATGTATCACTCAAACGCGTCGTATCCGCAGATACATCTGAATTTTGCTAAGGAATCTTGGTCACGCTTAGAAGTGCCGCGTCTCATCAGATATTGCCGCTGTTCTTTTCTATTGCTTCAATTATCGCATCCTGCGTGGTTTGCTGTAAAGTGTCAATCCCGATAGCGTTTCATCAGGTCGGCGTAGACGTCGATACGGCGATCGCGCAGGAACGGCCAGATGCGCCGTACCTGTTCGCTACGGGCGCAATCGATGGTGACCACCAGCGTCTGTTCCCGATCAGTGTCGGCCTGGGCGAGGATCTCTCCCTGCGGGCCTGCAACGAAGCTGCTGCCCCAGAAATGCTGTTTGCCGGCGTCGCCAGGGGCTGCTTCGATACCGACCCGGTTGACTGCGACCAACGGCAGGCCATTGGCCACGGCGTGGCCTCGCTGCACCGTGATCCAGGCGTCGCGCTGGCGCTGCTGCTCTTCCGGCGAATCCTGCGGATCCCAGCCGATAGCGGTGGGATAAATCAGCAGTTCCGCCCCGGCCAGTGCCATCAGTCTCGCTCCTTCCGGATACCACTGATCCCAGCAAACCATGACTCCAAGTCGGCCGACACTGGTGTCGATGGGATTAAATCCGAGGTCGCCAGGGGTGAAGTAGAACTTCTCGTAATAACCGGGGTCGTCGGGAATGTGCATCTTGCGATAGATGCCGGCGATGCTGCCATCCGCTTCCAGCACCACCGCGGTGTTGTGATAGAGGCCGGCGGCCCGCCGCTCGAACAGGGATGTCACCAGCACGATGCCCAATTCCTTCGCCAGAGTGGCAAAAATAGCGGTGCCGGGACCGGGTATCGGTTCCGCCAGATCGAATACATCAGTGTCTTCGGTCTGGCAGAAATAGACGCCGCAGTGCAGTTCCTGCAGCACCACGAGTGTCGCGCCCCGGGCGGCGACGTCACGAATGCCGGCGACGCTGCGGGCAATGGTCAGTTCACGGGTGCCGGCGGCGGCATGCTGCACCAGACCAACGTTAAGTTCCTTCATTCCAGTACTCCTTGAGGTATCTGCATGGTGACACAGTGCAATGAGCCATGCTGTTCAATCAGCGGACGGCAGGGGATGGCAATGATTTCGCGGTCTGAGAAAGCGCGGCTGATAACTGCCAGCGCCAATTCGTCCTGGGGACTGTTGTAGACCGGCACCAGTACGGCACCGTTGAGAATGAGAAAATTGGCATAGGTTGCCGGCAGCCGATGACCATCGTCGGCGTAACAGGCCTCTGGCCAGGGAAGCGGTAACAGCTCAAAAGGTTGTCTGTCCCGGGTACGCAGGGTAGCGAGTTCTGCCGCCATGGCGGTCAGTTCTAAATAATGCTCGTCCAGCGGATCATCGCAGGACTGGTAGATAATGCGGTCGCCGGGAGCCAGTCGGGCGAGGGTGTCGACATGGCTGTCGGTATCGTCGCCGGCCAGGTAGCCGTGCTCGAGCCAGAGTACACGGTCGATACCGAGTTGTTGCCTCAGCCGTTGTTCCAGGCCGGTTCGGTCGAGGTGCGGATTGCGGTTGGCCTCCAGCAGGCAGGCGCTGGTGGCCAGCAGCGTGCCGGTGCCGTCGCTTTCCAGACTTCCTCCCTCAAGTACCAGGTCCTGCACCTCGCGAAGACAGTTACCGAATGCGCCGGCCGCCTGCAGCCGGGCGGTGGCCTGATTGTCATCGCAGGCGCGGAATTTTAAGCCCCAGCCGTTGAAGCCGTAATCGAGTAGAAGAGGTGCGCCGTTCAGATAGACGGTGATGGGGCCGAAATCGCGGGTCCAGGTGTCGTTGGTCGACAAACCATGGACGCGCACCCGGTCCATACGGGCACCGTTCTCCGCGAGTTGTGAACGAACCGAATCAGGGTCAGGGGCTGGAATGATCACCATCTCAAAGCGGCTGATTTCCACGGCGATACGGATAAATACCGGCAATACCAGATCGAGCATATCAGCCCAGTCGGTTCCATCGTGGGGCCAGCCGAGCAGCACCGCATCCTGCGGTTCCCATTCAGCGGGCAGGCGTCTTTGCATCATGGGTCAACTCCTATGGGTAATGATGGCATAACAATAGCGGAAGAGGTGAGGTGAGCTGTCGGAGTACTGGCTACACTCAGCGATTGCCGTTTTGCTGCAGATAGATAGCAACCTCGGTCATCAGGCGGTCACGCTGTGACGCATTAAGAAATGCGGCGGTGAAACTGTTGCGCGCTAATTGGGCCAGTAAGTTTTTATCATTGCCGAGAATATCACTGACCGCCGCATAGTTTTCATTGATATACCCGCCAAAATAAGCGGGATCGTCGGAGTTGATTGTTACTTTCATTCCGGCTTGCAGCATGAGCGGCAGGGGATGATGCTCCATGGCATCAACGACACAGAGCCTGGTGTTCGATAAAGGACAGACGGTTAGAGGGATTTGTTCCGCAACCAGCCGTTTTATTAAGACAGGATCCTGCATCGACGCGTTGCCGTGGTCGATCCGGTCCACTTTGAGAAGATCGAGAGCTTCATAGACATATTCAGGCGGGCCTTCCTCTCCTGCATGGGCAACGAGCCGAAAACCTTCCTGTCGCGCCCTGGCAAAGACCTGCTGAAATTTTGCCGGCGGATTGCCTTTTTCTGAAGAATCCAGTCCGACTCCAATGATCTTGTCCTTATGGGCAAGAGCCATCTCAAGGGTAGCCATGGCATCGTCTTCATCCAGGTGACGCAGAAAGCACATGATCAAACCAAAGCTTATATCGAATTGCTGCTGGCCTTGTACCAGTGCACCATAGATACCGTTTACCGCGGTTTTAAACGGAATTCCTCTTGCCACATGACCTTGAGGATCAAAAAAAATTTCTACATGACGAACGGACTGTTCGTTAATTCTGCGCAGATATGCCCAGGTCAGATCGAAAAAATCCTGTTGCGTGCGCAGGACGTCCATGCCCTGATAATAAATATCCAGAAAATCCTGCAGCCGGCTAAACTGATATGCTGCACGCAACGCCGCAATATTTTTGTAAGGCAGAGTAATGCCGTTTCGCTCAGCGAGCTGAAACATCAACTCCGGCTCCAGCGTTCCTTCAATATGCAGATGCAATTCAGCTTTTGGTAAACCGGCAATAAAGGATTTCATTTTTTTCGTGTTGTTTAATAGACTGGTAAAATTCTGGAGGGTTGTCAACTGCCCACTCTGGTTCCCATGTGGCGCATGGGAACCAGTTGAACCAATGGAACTCGAGATGGCTAAGTAAAAAGCTCCATATGCGAGGCGCAAGATTTTTCCATCATTTCGGCGTACTAGGGTACGTCGTAATGATGGAAAAATTGCAGCAACGAAGCAGATGGAGATTTCTATGCCCTTTGGGTAATTTTTACGACGCCATCTTATTTGGGAATGCTGCCCTCAACGCCTTCCACATACCAGTTCAGACTCAGCAGTTCCTTGTCGGAGACCACTGCCCCGGCCTTAACAACCAGTTTGCCATTCTGGTCCTTAATAGGACCCTGGAACGGATGGAATTTCCCATCAATAATTGACTGCTTCACTTCGTCCGCCAGTTTTCGTACATCGGCCGGGACGGCATCCCCATACGGGGCCATTTCGACCATGCCCTGCTTGAGGCCAAACCAGGAATCGGTGGATTTCCATGTGCCATCCATCACCGCTTTAACTCTTTCAATGTAATAGTAGTTCCAGTCATCGACAATTGCGGTGAGTTGGGCCTTAGGGGCGTATGATTTCATATCAGAGGCCTGGCCGAATCCATAAACGCCACGGCTTTCAGCAACCTGCAGTGGTGCCGGAGAGTCGGTGTGCTGGGTGATAATATCTGCCCCCTGGTCAATAAGGGTTTTGGCGGCATCGCCTTCTTTACCCGGATCAAACCAGGAATTTACCCAGACAACCTTGACAATTGCCTTTGGATTTACTTTGCGCAGCGCCAGGGTGAAGGCATCGATACCGCGAATGACCTCCGGGATGGGAAAAGAAGCAATGTACCCGACCACATTGGATTTGGTCATCTTGCCGGCAATCGTTCCGAGTACGGTCCGCCCTTCATAAAATCTTGCCGAGTAGGTACTGACGTTTTTCGCCCGTTTGTATCCCGTTGCATGTTCGAACTTTACCTTGGGGAAACTCTTGGCCACTTTAAGAGTCGGGTTCATAAAGCCAAAGGAAGTGGTGAAAATGATATCGTTGCCTGATGCTGCCAGCTGCCGGATAACGCGTTCTGCATCTGCTCCTTCCGGAACACTCTCAACATAGGAGGTTTTAACCTTGTCGCCAAACTCTTTTTCAACTGCCAAACGGCCCTGATCATGCTGATAACTATAACCATGGTCGCCAATCGGGCCAACATAAACAAAAGCTACTTTCGTTACTGCAGCAGCATTGCCGGCCACCGCAACACCCGCGGCAAGAATTAATGACAATAATGTCTTCTTCAACATGTTTTCTCTCCTTTTTTGAATTGATGTAGAATGATAAAAAATTATCGACTCGGATGAAACGCTCTGCCCAGGCTGGCCGGGGCATTTAATTTAATCTTTGACACGTCTCTGGAGATAATCACCAGGACAAAAATAGTTGCCAGATACGGCAGCATCGACATAACCTGGGATGGTATGCCAATCCCGAGTGCCTGGGCGTGTAATTGTAAAATCGAAATACCGCCGAACAGGTAGGCGCCAAGCAGGACACGCATGGTTCGCCAGCAGGCAAATACCACCAGGGCCAGGGCAATCCATCCTCGACCGGCAGTCATCTGTTCTATCCACATGGGTGAATAGGCCAGCGACAGGTAGGCGCCGCTCAATCCGGCCATCGCCCCGCCAAACAATATCGCCATAAATCTGATCTTGACCACCGAATAGCCCATGGCGTGGGCGGCGTCATGGGAGTCACCCACCGCACGCAGGATGAGACCCGCTCGAGTTTTATTTAAAAAGTAGTGGATTGCAACGACCATGACGATTGACAGATATACTAAAAAATCATGCTGGAACAGCAAGGGGCCGATAACCGGGATTGACGAGAGCACCGGGATGGAAAGCTTTGGTAATCCTTCGTAGGCAACGCCGATCATACTTTGCCCGACCAAAGCGCTTAAACCAATGCCGAAAATGGTCAATGCCAGGCCGGTTGGCACCTGACTGGCATGAAATTCAAGCACGAGCAATGCAAAAAGAGACGCCATGACTGCCCCGGCCAGGATACTGGCCAAAATCGCAATTGTAGCGCTGCCGGAATAATATTCGACGACGAAGCCAATTATAGCACCCATCACCATCATGCCTTCAACACCCAGGTTCAACACCCCTGATTTCTCCGTAACCATTTCGCCAAGGGCGGCAAAGAGAAGAGGCGTTGCTGCGGTGATAATGGTCAACATTGCCGGAATAAATAAGTCCATCAGCTTTTCTCCACTGCCAACGCAGGCTTCCCAAAACGAATACGATAGTGAATAAGGACATCGCTGGCCAGCAGGAAAAACAGCAGCAAGCCTTGAAATACCCCGGTTACGGCCACCGGTAAATTTAACTGGATCTGGGCAGTTTCTCCGCCCAGATAGGTGAGAGCCAGCAATAAACCGGCAAACAGTGCGCCCAGAGGATGCAGACGGCCGACGTAGGCGACGATAATTGCGGTAAAACCATAGCCGGGGGAAATATTGGGCAGTAATTGGCCGATAGGGCCTGCAACCTCTATGGTTCCCGCCAAACCTGCGATGCCTCCGCCCAGAAGAAGGGTTGTCCAGACGATTTTCGAGGTGCTGAATCCCGCATGCTCGCAGGCTGCCGGCGCAGATCCGGCAATTTTAATCTGATACCCGACCAGTGTTTTGGACAGAATGATCCAGCCCAGGGCCACAACCAGAAGAGCAATGAGAAAGCCGATATGTAAGCGGGTTCCTTCAAACAGAATCGGCAGCAGGGCGGAATCGCTGAACTGCCTGGATTCCGGAAAATTAAAACCGTCCGGGTCTCGTAACGGGCCATGCATCAGCACATTCAGCAATAACCCGGCCACATAGCTCAACATCAGGCTGGTCAGAATTTCATTGGCGTTAAACCGGACCCGCAAAAAGGCGACGATGGCTGCCCAGGCAGCGCCGCCCAGCACCCCGGCAAGCAGCATTAATGGGATGATGTAAAAGCCTTGTTGGTCGTAAAAATACAGTGCCACCATCCCACCGCACAACCCACCTATGGTCAGCTGTCCTTCTGCGCCGATATTCCATACTCCGGCTTTGAAACCAAGCGATAAGGCCACCCCGATGAGAATCAGCGGGGTGGCTTTCACCCCTAATTCCGCCAATCCATAAATTGACGAAAGCGGTTCGATAAAAAATGCATGCAATGCGGCAAGCGGGGAGACCCGCATAATGATAAACAGGACGACCCCCGCCAGCAGAGACAGGAGCAGAGCTAAAACCGGCGATAAATATACCATTACTCTGGATGGTATCTGGCGCTTAACTAAACGAGGCCACATCGGCAGCTCCTTCTTCCAGCGAGACACCAGCCATAAGCAGACCTACTTTTTCAACCGTCATCTCTGTTGTTGGATAAAAAGGCGATAACCTCCCGCCGCAAATGGCCCCGATTCTATCGGACATCTGCATTAACTCATCCAGGTCCTGTGAAATAACCAGCACTGCAGCGCCCTGGGCCGCCAACTGCCGCAAAGATCGATGGATCGTCTGGGCGGCACCGGCATCGACACCCCAGGTAGGCTGGGAAACAATGAGGATTTCCGGATGCTGGGTCAGTTCTCTGCCGATTATAAATTTTTGTAAATTGCCGCCGGATAAACTGTCGGCCGGCACACTGAACCCGGGGGTCTTGACCGAGAAATCGGTGATGACCTTTTGGGCAAAACTGCGGGTTTTAGGGTAATTAATGACACCTCTCGCGAGCAGGCCCATCCGGTAAAATCCCGTCATAAATGCATTGTCGACCAGATCCATATCCGGGATTGCCCCGTGACCCAATCTTTTTTCCGGTACACTGGCAAGCCCTGCCCGGCGGCGAGGGTTGGGGCCAAGTTTACCGGCAGGCTGGTTGTCGATAATTATGCTCGAGGCGTCCGGGCAGCATCTTTCACCGTTTAGCGCTTTCAGCAATTCGTCCTGCCCGTTCCCGGCAACTCCGGCTATGCCGACGATCTCTCCGGCTCGAACCTCAAGATTTATATCGGACAAGGATATGGAGGTGCTGTCCTTTGCCGGCATGTTCAGCTTGTTAACCTGCAATCGTATTGCACCGGCGGCAGTCGTTCGATGCCGGTCGTTTTTTTCGAGTTCATCGCCCATCATCATCATCGCCAGCGATGAGGTGCTCTCGTCGTCAACGTTCACGATACCGATTCTTTTACCAAGGCGGAGAATAGTCGCCTGGTGACAGAGCTCTTTTATTTCGTTGAGTTTATGACTGATATAGAGGATTGCCAGTCCTTCCTCCGCCAGCCGGTTCAAGGTCAGAAAGAGTTTCTTTACTTCCTGGGGCGTCAAAACCGATGTCGGTTCGTCCATCACCAGTAATCGAGGTTCCTGAAGAAGGCAGCGGACTATCTCGATACGCTGCCGCTCGCCGACGGAGAGGGTATACACATGTCGATAAGGATCAAGGGGCAGGCCGTACCGCTTGGATACTTCGGTGATTTCATTGGCCAGTTTGGTCATATCGACAGTCTTGTTCATGCCGAGGGAGATGTTTTCCACAACGGAGAGTGAATCAAACAGCGAAAAATGTTGAAAGACCATGGCGATGCCCAGCTCGCGGGCGCGGGCCGGGCTCTCGATCTCTTCCTTCCGGCCATTGAAGAAAATAGTGCCGGCGTCGGGTTTGAGGATGCCATAGATCATTTTTACCAGGGTCGATTTCCCGGCGCCGTTCTCACCCAGTAAGGCATGTATCTCACCGGGTTTTATTTTTAAATCAACTGAATCGTTGGCCAGCACCCCGGGAAACGCCTTGGTCATGCCTTGCAATTCAATTAAATATGGAGAATCGTATTTCATTGATCCGCGCTTTTCATTGCTCAGTAAGGGAAAGGGAACGTTTTATTCTCTTGTTAATATGGATGGTTCGAATAATTTCTCAGGCAAAGACACTACCTCATTTAGTTCGTTTACAGTATTGTTTTGGTTACTTTCCCGATAAAAAATAGATAGTACTATTGCTTTGACAAAAAAAGCAAAGCCTCCAGCACACCCCCGCTGATACAGCGAGCTTTGTCTGAAATGGTGTAACAGTTTTCCACCTCATCAATGCGTGGATCAATATCGCCGATTTTTAAGCCCTTTGCTACTCTTGTCCCGTTGCGGATCATCCCGCGAACCAGGCCCGCGATCGGCGCAGCAAGCTCTGAAGTGCCGATATATGCAAGCGGTTCGCCTTTTTTAACCCTGCTGCCAATGTCTTTTGAAACCTCGATTATTCCGGCCTGATGGGCATATAGAACCCGTTCTGTAGTATAGCCGCCGATCATTCCGGGGATGCCGGAGTTGGCAAGGGGACATCCGGAATACAGTATTCTGCCCAGATGGTGTCCCCGTGCCGTTTCGATGACTGCGTGGACATCTTTGCCGCCGCAAAATCCAGGCCCAAGGCCAATAGTAATGGGTGCCATATTTTTGGTTGTACCGCAATTTTTTTTTGCCAGGATCGCGTCGATAAGGGCAATCGGCTGTACTTGAGGCAGGCAGTCGGCTGCAGGATCGACCAGCAGAGGAACTCTGCCTTCGGCCCAACTGGCAGCACACCCTGTAATGTTTTCCAGCAGTTCTGCCGTGACACCTTCTACGGTCTGGCAGCCTTCGTAGATCGCTTCAGACATGGCGACCGTGCGGCGGATAGCCGTTGGATTTTCCGTTTCCAGAACCAGCAGCTTAAAACCGCAATGATGAAGCCGGCAAATTGTCCCGGTGGCTATATCGCCGCCGCCACGCACAACCACAATCCCGTTATTTATCATTTCTCCACCGCCTTCACTGTGCTTAAGGTACACGCCTGGAAGAGTGCGTGGCCATAAGTTGCCATTTTTACCATAACAGAGATGAAAAGTACTGCAATTTTGCCCGGGTACCCGGAAATAGAAATTGAATCGTTAAAATCAGTGCAGCAAGACAATGGGTGCATCTTTCGCTTGGGGCAAGCTGAGTTTTATGGTATGGCTGAAAAAGTATATAGTCTTAAGATAAAATCTCCCTTTTCCCGAAGACACACTTATGTTCTGCAGAATACTGTTGGTCTTATTTTACTTGGCAGTTATTTCTCCATGCACCGATACTGTTGCTGCTAAAAGCCCAGATCAGACAAAAACCAGCGGCATCAATTCGACGACACCGGCTCCCAAGCGATTTGTAACGCAAGGATCCAAAGTTATCGATTTGCAGAAGAACACACCGGTGTTCTTCCGGGCGATCGGCTATTCGCCCTATCTTCCAAATGAAACTCCCCTGTATGGAGCGCCTCCCGGCGATGATGACCGCTATACGGAGCACCTCGGACTGATTAAGGATATGGCCGTCAACTATATCCATGTCTTTCCGATGATGATGCCGCCAAAATTCTTTGCCGCCCTTGATAAGACCGATCTGCTTTACGGACAGGATATCTGGATCTGGGCCTATGAAGAAGATTTCCTGGCGGAACCGTTTCTCGCCAAGACTATGGAAAATATCAAAGCGGCCATCGATCATGTCTACACCGTTGGTCGGCCCGATCGACTTGTCCTTTTTTCGGTAGGTGATGAGCTGCAGGCAGATGGTGTACTCAGAACCGATACCCTTCATCCGGAAGTACGCAGTTTTAAAGGCAAACATCTCCAGGTCAGCAACCGGACGCCAACTGAAATCGCCCTGGCCCGGCTCATTGACGGGGCTATGGAGTATGAATTGAGCCGCTATGGTCGGCGGCATCTCTATTGCCACACCAGCTGGACCCATATCGGCCCTGTATCGGATCGGCCCGACCTTGAAGTACCAAAAGAAAATGTGCTGAATCCCGATCTCGGCGATCTGGTTTGCCTGAACGTTTACACCTATGCGCGGGGAGTGCGCACGTCGCCGCCCGGTTCCGTGACCGGCACCAGTTATCAGGGGTATCTGGAAGAACTGGCCGCGGCCAGTGACAAACCAATATTTGTGACGCAGGTGGGGTTGTCTACTTCACCTTTTGAGCCAAAACCATGGGTGCCAGGTTTTGGCGGTCATAAGGTAGAAGATGTCCCGAAGGCCTTTACGGCAATCTGGCAGGACATCCGCACCGCCAAAGGAAAAGAGAAGTTTTGCGGTATCTCCTTTTTTGAGTTGCAGGACGAGTGGTGGAAGAGCGGCGAAGACCCAACCGATTCAAGTCGTCACGAACTGCAGGACCCGGAAGAATGGTTCGGGCTGTATGAGGTGGGTGCCAAAAACCGTTTGGTCGCCAAGGGAAAGATACCGGAAACAATCAGGAAAATGTATAGCATGCCGTAATGGTGCAAGCCGGGACTGATGCTATTTAATCGGAAAATCCTCGCTCTGTCATAGCCTCTGCATTTTTGAAAAGAGCCATGCCGGTCTTCATTTTCTTAAACGACAGAGTTGTATAAAATCCCTCCTTGCCCGGCGATGCATACAGGATGATATTGCAATGCGGCAACGTCTTCCGGATATGCTGCATGATGGCCGAACCGACACCCTGGCCCTGAAATTCCGGAACCACCGCAACATCATAGACGGCTGCCTGGTAGACCCCGTCGGAAATCGCTCGCCCGAAGCCAATCAGTTGACCGGCGTGCCAGGCAAACACGGAGGTGAAGCTGGCCTCAAAGGCTTTCCTGTGTTCGTCTGGTGAGTGGTGGGCCATCCCGACCTGCTTGAGTATCGCGGTAATGGTGGTCCAGTTAATCCCGGCACAACTATAGGTTAAATCCACTTCCATATTGTCCTCAAAAAACACATGACAATGAGCCAGTCGCGCTCATTGTCACATAAATAAACGCCCCAAAAAAGTTCCCTTGGCGGACAACTCAATCAGAAAATGTATTTTTCTGCATGGCTGGTCGCGTCGGCAAGTAAACGTTTGGCGGCCAGCAGGTTGCCGGTAGTATATGATGTTGCAGCTGCAAAGGAATGTAACAGATTTTCATCGCCAAGAAAAGCGGCGCATTTTTCGGCTGCAGTGGCAAAATGCTGCTTCGCCCTGAAGGCACACATTGTAACCACCGCCCGGTAGAGCTCCTGCTTCTTTTGATCGACGGCGACCAAGGATTTTTCTGCTCTCAGTACCGCACTTTCCAGGGCAAATATATGGATGACCATGTCGGCCAGGGTCATGAGAATTTCCTGTTCCCCGGCTGTCCCGTCACCAAACTTTTGCATAGTCCGGTCGGCAAAGGTCAGATAAAGCTGTTTCATCCCAATGAGCAGCTGTTTCTCCGCCCCGAAGTTGACCATGGCTCTGTCTTCAAGGCCTTGATCCAGCGATTTGCCGCTGATTCCCCTGCGCAGCAACAGTCCGGGGATCAACAATCGGTTGATTTCGTTGGTTCCTTCGTAAATTCTCTGCACCCGTTCGTCGCGATAGAGCTGTTCAATCGGATAGTCCGCCATATAGCCGTAACCACCATGGACCTGCAGCATTGCATCAATTGCCCTGGCTGCCGACTCGGAGCAGAAAACCTTTACCAGCGCACATTCCGCCGCGTATTCTTCGATTGCCTTCTGATATTCCACGTAATAGTTTTCTGTGCCCCGGTCGAGGATCGCCAGCCGGTCATCGATCAGCCCGGCCAGCCGATAGACAACAGATTCGGATGCAAACGTCATGGCGGTGACATCCGCCAGCTTTTCCCGGATGGCGCCAAAACTGCTGATCGGCACCGTAAACTGGTGACGTTCATTGGCATAACGGGCTCCCTCGGCAAGGGCATATTTTTCCTGGCCTACACAGAGCGCCCCTAACTTGAAACGTCCGACATTGAGTACGTTGAACGCGATTTTGTGCCCTTTGCCGATTGCACCCAGTACATTTTCCACCGGTACTCTGACGTTCTCCAGGATGACTTGGCGAGTTGAAGAACCGTGCAGCCCCATCTTTTTTTCTTCCGGGCCAAGTTCCAGACCGACGAAGGTGCGCTCGACCAGAAATGCGGTAAAATGGATTTTATCGACCTTGGCAAAAATAGTGTACAGGTTGGCGAACCCGGCGTTGGTACTGAATTGTTTTGTGCCATTGAGAAGGTAGTATCTGCCGTCCTCGGACAGCGTCGCCGTAGTTTTCGCACCCAGGGCGTCAGAACCGGAACCAGGCTCAGTCAGGCAGTAGGCCCCGATTATTTCCGCGCTGATCAGTTTGCCCAGATACCGCTCTTTTTGGTCGGTGGTTCCGTAATATATCAGCGGCAGCATGCCGATTCCGGTATGGGCCATATAGGTCAGGCCAAAATTTAAGGCAAAGGCCATTTTTTCCATGACCAGCATACTGGTAGCCTTGTCGAGTTCCAGACCGCCGTAGTCTTCCGGTGCATCGATCATCATCAGGCCGAGTTCCGCGCATTCCCGCAATTTCTCAAGAACCAGATCGAAATTATTGGCCTCGATATCACTATTGATCGGGCGGATTTCGTTGGCGACAAACTGCTCGGTGGTTGCCCCAATCTGTTTATGTTCATCAGTAAAATCTTCCGGAGTAAAAACGTTCCGACAATCAATGTCTTCTGCCAGAAATTCGCCACCATGATATATTATTTTTGCCATGATCATTCCTCTTAAAGTGTCATCTCCATCCTGTGTGGGACCATTATCGGAAAATTCCTTTGTACGATTCCCGCATCTCCCGTTTGAGAATTTTTCCGGTGGGTGTTTTGGGAAGTGCCTCAACAAAAATGATCTTTTTCGGGACCTTGAAGGGCGATAAGATGGTTTTACAGTGCTCCATGATCTCGGCTTCCGTTGCGGTGGTCCCTGCTTTGAGCTTGACCACCGCTGTCACCGCTTCCACCCATCGCGGATGGTTTAAACCAACCACAGCTACCTCCTCCACGGCAGGATGCTGGTAAACCGCCTCCTCGACCTCACGGGAAGCAACATTTTCGCCGCCGGTTTTGATCATATCTTTTATCCGGTCCACCACGGTGATGAAACGGTCCTGATCAAGAACGCCAAGATCCCCGGAATGAAACCACCCGCCCCGCATGGCGGTCTCGGTCTTGTCCGGTTCCTTGAAGTACATGGTCATTGCATGGGGGCCGCGTCCGCAGATCTCTCCGGTCACATCGACGGCAGAAATTTCCTTGCCTTCTTCATCCTCAATCCGGGACTCCATATGCAGCCCCCCCATACCGGCTGCGCCGATCTTCTGCAGGGCATCTTCGGCCTTTAAAATGGTGTGATACGGAGCCAGTTCGGTCTGGCCATAATAGTTGTACACGCCGGCCCTGGGAAATTTTTCGAGGAGTTCCTTGAGAATCTCCCGAGGCATGATCGACGCGCCGTAATAGCATTTTACCAGGCTGGACAGATCATACCGGGTGAAATCAGGATGACGGAGCATGCCGATCCAGACTGTTGGCGGAGCAAAAAACATAGTCGCTTTCCAGGTCTCAATGGTCGAAAGGATCTTGCCGATATCCGGATTCATGAGGATGTTGGTGCCGCCAAGCCAGAAAATCGGGTTCAGGAACACATCCCGTTGTGCACAATGGTAGATGGGCAGCGCGTTAATGTTGATATCGGTATGGTCGTATTTTCCGTCGATTATGCAGCCCATATACTGGGCAATGAGGGACTGGTTGCTGATGATCACTCCCTTTGGTAGAGATTCGGTGCCGCTGGTATAGGTCATCTGTACCGGGTCCTCAATGCGCAGAATGACATCGGGTTTTGCTGTCGAGGCCTGGGAACACCAGCTGTTGAAGTCGATAAAACCCTGAGCCGGCGGCTGTCCGGCACCCTGGTTCGACCAGATCAAGTGCTTTATCGCGGGTATCTTGTGCAGTACTTCTTTGACGTTTTCATAAAGACTGTCTTCAACTATAAAAACAGTACTTTCAGAATGATTAAGACAATAAGCGATGTCGTCGTCTTTCAGCAGGTAATTGACCGCCAGGTAAATAGCCCCGATCTTGGCGCAGCCCAGCCAGGTCAGGACATGATGGTGGGTATTGTGGGCCAGAATTGCCACCCGGTCGTATTTTCTGACACCCAGGCCGGCGAGGGCGTTAGCCGCCTGGTTGCAATGGTCTTCGAGCTGGGTATAGGTCAGGCGGATATCGTTGAACACCAGGGCTGTTTTATCAGGGTAGTGATAGCGGGTGCGGCGGATCATATCGGCGATCACCCACCTGTTGATCCGGTTGTTCCGGTTCATGATAAAATCGATATTTTCCTGGTTGATGGTACTGTACCGAAGCTTGTCCTGTTCCGATAACGTTTTTTGTATCATAGTCTTACCCTCCAGAAAGAATGATGAACAACAGCTGTTGATTGGCAGCCTTCCCTGATCTGAACAGGAGTTCCGGCCTAAATGATTTCAATGGCACATGCCATGGAGACCCCGCCTCCACCGCAGAGCGTTGCCAGCCCCAGAGACTTATTTCGCTTTTTCATTGCATGCATCAGGGTGACCATGATCCGGGCGCCGGTTGAACCCACCGGGTGGCCGAGGCCGATGCCCGAGCCGTTAACGTTGGTGATCTCACGGTTCAGACCCAACTCCTTCTCACATCCCAGATACTGGGCGGCAAAAGCCTCGTTGACCTCGATGAGTTCAAAATCCTTGATATTCAGACCGGAAGAACTGAGCAGGTTGCGGACTGCTGGAACCGGCGACAGACCCATGATTGACGGGTGGCAGGCACCTCTTGCCACGGCCCGGATCCTGGCAATGGGTGTCACGCCCAGTTCTTTGGCTTTATCGGCTGACATGAGGACCATGCCTGTCGATCCATCGTTGATTCCGCTGGAGTTACCTGCCGTCACGGTACCGGTTTTGGGTATAAATGCCGATGGCAGTTGGCGAAGCATATCCATGGTCATGCCGGGGCGGAAATGTTCGTCTTTGTCAAATATAATCGGCGCTTTTTTTCGCTGGGGCACCTCGACCGGGACAATTTCGTCGGCAAAGGATCCGTCCAGGGTGGCACGTTCCGCCGCGTTATGGCTGCGCAGGGCAACTTCATCCATTTCCTGTCTGGTGATACCGAGATGCTGCGCGATGAATTCCGCGGTATGTCCCATGATATACGGTTTACCGACGAACAGGCTGAGCGGCGGTTTGGTGGCGTCCACCGGACCGTCTTCGGGGTGGGGGATGATATGGGAGCCGCAGTGGAGGGCATGGATTAAATTATCGACAAATGACTGGTCCTGCAGACGGCAGCCCCAGCGTGCCCCCGGAACCGAGTAGGGGACGCTGGACATATGCTCGGTGCCGCCGGCGAGGATGATATCGGCCATCCCTGCCTGAATCATGGCCATGCCTGAAATGGCCGCTTCCATGCCCGAGATACAGACGCGATTTATGGTGACGGAGGGCACTGTCTCCGGAATCCCGGCAAGCATCGAGGCGACCCTGGTTACATTTAAAGTGTCGGCCGATTCCATGCAACAACCATAGCGAATATCGTCAATCAGGACCGGATCGATTCCCGCCCGTCGGATGGCCTCTTTCATGGTGATGCTGCCGAGAATGGCACCGTTCAAGTCTCGGAGGGTTCCGCCGAAAGCGCCGATAGCAGTCCTGCATCCGGATACAATGACAACGTCTTTCATGGTTTTGATCCTTGTAAATTTGTTGGAGTAGAGAAAAAGGTGGACAATGAGCGGTTTTATTATCGTTTGATCCCGTTAAAAAGGAGATCGGTTATCAATTTTGCCGCATCATTGGTGGATACTGTTTCATTAAAAATAACCCGATTGAGGCACGAATGTTCAATGGTACCGAAAATGGCATTGCGGATATAGCCTGCGGGGAGATCCGCCCGGATTTCCCCGTCAGCTATGCCCTCGTTGATGATATCGATGATCATGTGATTGAACAGTCGGACCAGGTCATAGGCTTCGCTCTGGAAATACTCTTCTGAATTGCGGACTTCAAGCAGGATGATCCTGGCAAATACCCGATGGTTGGCATATCTCTCGATGGAGGACCAGATAATTTTCTTCAATTTATTCAGGGCACCGTCAATTCCCTGTAGATCCCTCTCGATCTGTACCAGGAAGAGTTGGTAATGCTCCTTGAGAACGTGATGCAGCAGATCGCGTTTGTCCTTGAAATATTTATAGATCAATCCTTCAGTGACTCCCGCGGTGAGTGCGATTTCCGAAATGGTGAGCGATTCGAAGGTCCGGTCTTCCAGCAGGGTCCTCATGGCATTGATAATTTTCAATTTACCCGGTGGACTGACTGGTGATTGTACTTTCATGTCACGATGTAATTAATTTAATTTACCTATTTTTTAATATGATTAACAATATGTTTATTGGTGCAAAATAGAAATAATTATATGATTCATTTTATAGTTATACAATTTAGTAAATAATATTTACTTACTATTTGCCAGGACGTCAAGTCAGTTTTTTCGTTGGCCGGCGAAGCAAGAGAAGATTTTCAGGAAGGAAATTGAACGGAACGAGAAAAGAACGATGTTGAGAACAAAAAATCTAGTTTCAGCCTAAAAACTAGGATAAAACAGGTGTAAATGGGCCAGACAGCTTCAAACGCTCCAAATAGCTGATCGTAATCCGTCCATGCAACAAATAATGAACGGGGAAACGGCAGTGCTGTTATCTCCACCCGGTGAGGTTTCCTATGCAAAAAGACAAACAATCATTGCTCGATGCCGTTGCCTATCGGATAAATTGGCTGGTTGAACGTATCTGTGCGCTGCTTGTCGGCGTAATGGTTTTGGTGATCTGGTTTGGCGTGGTTGAACGGTACTTTCTCCATCTGGGATTTACCTGGACTGAAGAACTCTCCCGATATGTCATGATATGGGCGGCTCTGCTCGCTGTATCCTGCGGTGCGTTTTACCGGGAGCATATCGGGTTGGATATCGTCAAGAGGTTTCTGCCGTCTCAGGGGGCGCGAATTTTGGCGATCAGCCTTGATCTTGTGAGCCTGGCCTTCTTTCTCTTTCTTGCCTGGTACGGAATGGGCATGGCCAGAGCCGGTCTTGGTCAATACGCAACAATTTTCGGTATGACAATGGTGGTGCCCTTTGCGGCGGTGCCGGTATCCTCGGTCCTGACCGCGTTTCAGATTTTTGCCGCCATGTTCCGGATTTCGGAACCGGCAGGTTTTGCAACGAGCCAAACTCAATAGGGAGGTACCATGATCACGGTTTTGCTGATTTTCTTTTTCTTCATCATCATTGGTCTGCCCATTGGGGTTACGCTTGGAGTCGCCGGTATCGCCGGCCTGGTCCAGATCGGTGGGGACAATTTTCTGACGATGGCACCCAAGCGGTATTTTGAAGGACTGGATCTGTTTACCTTTATGGCCATGCCCTTTTTTATTCTTGCCGGCGAAATTATGAACCGCTCCGGTATCACCGAAAAACTGGCGGAATTTGCCAATGCCCTGGTGGGTCACCTCCGCGGCGGTCTTGCCCATTCCAATATGATCGCCTCGGTGCTGTTTGCCGGGATGACCGGTGCAGCTGTCGCCGACGCGGCGGCCTTTGGCAACACCCTGGTGCCGGCCATGGTAAAGCAGGGGTACACCCGTCGTTTTGCCTGCGCGGTTACGGTTGCCGGATCCATCATTGGACCGACTATTCCTCCGTCCAATCTGATGGTTATCTATGGATCGCTCATGGGGGTTTCCATTGCCGGACTTTTTGCCGCAGGCATTGTACCCGGACTGCTTATTTGTGCGTTGTGTATGGGGGTCATTGCTCTTTTGGGCAAACGGTTGAACCTTCCCAAAAGCCAAGGTCGCTTCAGCCTGATACGTATATTCTGGGCGTTTAAGTCAAGTTTTCTTGCCATCCTCATGCCCGGCATCATTCTGGGGGGCATCCTTTTCGGTATTGTTACGCCAACGGAAGCGGCCGCCATTGCCGTGTTTTACGCCCTGTTTATCGGTGGGGTAGTCTACCGGGCTCTGAGCTTTAGCGACATTGTCGAAATGCTGATTCGCACGGCACGAATTACCGGCATAGTTTTTCTGATCATCGCCAGCGCTTCCATCTTGAGCTGGTGGATGACTTTTATGCAGATTCCACAAAAGATTGCGGCATTTTTTCTGTTTCTGTCCAGCAACCCCAATGTCATCATCGCCTTGATCCTTACCCTTCTCCTGGTTGTGGGTATGTTTATGGACATCAATGCCGCACTGATCATCCTGGCGCCGGTACTGGGACCACTTACCACAACCATCGGCATGGATCCGGTTCATGCCGGTATTATGATCGTGCTCACTTTAAATATCTCTCTTATGACCCCGCCGGTCGGTGCCTGCCTGTTCGTGATGTCGTCGGTTACCGGGGAGAGCATCGAGAAAATTTCCTATGCCTTGATTCCGTTTTTACTGGTGGAAATAGCCATACTTTTTGTAGTCGCATTCTGGGCAGACTTGACCTTGTTCGTCCCAAGACTACTTATGTAGTGTATCAACTATTCGTGCAAGATGCTTTTCCCCGCAAGGGAGAGATTGCGAAGGGGGGCAGAGAGTCATGGATGGCATAAAATAACGGCAAAATGGTTGCCATAATCCAGGAGGTTAAGATGAAAGCTATGAAATTGCTGTCGGTTGTTATGCTGGCGATCTTGTTTGCGGTAGTCACTTTCGCAGGAACAGCCAGTGCGGCAAAAACCATAAAACTGCATCATTTGAACAAAGATGATCCCTTTGATAATCCCACCGGGGCTATGGCCACCGTCTTTAAGAGTCTTGTCGAAGCGGGCACCAACGGATCCGTCATGGTCCAGACATTCCCCAGTGGACAGCTTGGCAAAGACCAGGATGTTCTGCAGCAGGTAAAAGCCGGGGTTATTGAGAGCGGCATCCATTCCGTCGGCGGATTTGCTTCAATTTATCCCCTTATCGGTGTTTTGGACATACCATTTGCCTTTCCCGATATAAGCAAGACCTACGAGGTTTTTGACGGCCCGTTTGGCAAAAAACTGGCTGCCGACATCGAAAAGAAGACTGGTCTTCATGTCCTTGGTTTTGGTGATTCCGGTGGTTTTTTTCAGCTGACCAACTCGAAACGCCCCATTCACAGCCCGGCGGATATGGCAGGTCTGAAAATCAGAACGATGGGACTTGATACCCATAAAGCTATTATTACCGCCATGGGGGGACAGCCTGCCGCTATTTCCTGGTCTGAGGTGTATACTGCTCTGCAGACGGGTGTGGCCGACGGACAGATGAACCCGGTTCCCATCGTTGCCTTTGCCAAATTCCAGGAAGTTCAGAAATATCTTACCCTCAGTGGACACCTTTTCGCGCCTTATGTCTGGACCATGAACGAAAAATTCTGGGACGGCCTGACCGACAGCGAAAAAGAGGTTGTTACCTCTGCCGCACAATCGGCAATCGTTGCCGGTCGAGGCATGGGGCGTGTGATTGAAGCCTCTGACAGGGGACTTCCGGAGCTCTCGAAAACTATGAAAGTCAACACCCTGACAGCTGCTGAGAAAGAAGAATTTAAAAAAGCTGTGGTTCCGGCAGTGAAAGCACTGATTGTTGAAAAATTCGGTGCTGAAGGTGAAGAAATGATGGGTGCATTTCTCGAGGCAGCGAAATAGACCCGCAGCTTCGTTGTGTTACGGCTGCGGTGTCGGCCTTTTGCGTACCGCAGCCGGTATTTTAGTGAGGTAATAACAACAGTCAGACCCGCCGCATTATCTCGTCGGCCGGTTTACAGCTACTTTTTCTTTAGAGTGATGATGGTTATCTCACCGGGACAGTTAAAGCGGACTGGAATGCTCGACGGTCCCAGGCCGCGGCTTGTATACCCCTGCATGTTCTGATGCCGCCACTCTCCCACAGCAGTATAGCGCGGGGCTCTGCTGTTTGTTAAAATTGGCGTGCCATCCGCCCCGCAAATCTGACCACCGTGGGTGTGGCCGCAAAGGTAGAGGCTGGCTTTGATCGCCGCTGCCTCGGTAAATGCCTCGGGCGAGTGGGCAAGAAAAATAGAGAAAGACTCGGCAGAGATACCTTGTGCCGCCTGCTTTGCATCATGCAGTCTATAGTAGTGTGGATCGTCAACTCCCATGATCCAGATTCTGGCACCGTCTTTTTCGATTGGCCACGAATCATTGACCAGCATTACGATTCCCGCCTCTTCACATTCCGGCAGCATTTCAATGCAGTCGTGATTGCCGAGTACGCCAAGAATTCCGGATCGAGCCTGCACCGACTGCATCAGATTTTTCAATTTTTTGATACTTTCGGTACTCTCACCATAGGTTTTCATACGGATATCCCCGCCGACACAGCAAAGATCAACATCCAGCTTGTTTATTATCCCTGCTGCCTTATGTTCCAGGCCAGCCAGGCCGTCCAGGTGTAAATCAACAAGGAACATCACCCGGAAACCATCAAATGATTCTGGCAATTCATTAAAGGAAAATGTTTTTTCGACAAGTCTAATATCCAGGGCATTTTTGGTTCCGCGGGAATAAAGACCGGTCAGCTTAAAGAACCAGGTCAGGCAAATCTGCTGTGATAGAAAACTGGTAAGATTGAACCACGTCTGGTATTTGGCCAGAGGCTCATGGCAGGCCCGCCACTCACGGATCCGAATACTCGAACGAATAATACGTGGGTATTTTGTCGGGAGCGGGCGCCTGGTAATATGGATCCAGAAACGAGAACTCCAGTAGGCAGTGATGATAAAGAGAATGAGAATAGAAACATTCTGCTGCAGATCCAGGAGGAGGTACTGGTTGAGAAAGAGCAAAGGAAAGAGGGCTTCGAAGATCTGATCGAGGATTACAACATCTTCCCCGGAGGCAAAGGTCGATCTGCGCTTTATAAAACTAGAGGCGAGATCCCCGATCATGGCCAGAAGAGCGGCACTGGTGGCGACCCACCAGGTCACTCCAAGCAGGCAGAAGACAAGCGTGCCGCCTGTCACGCCGGCGACAATCCCGCGAATGGTTTTGTGGCTGCCGAAGATCGGTCGACCATCAAACCACAATTTTCCCCCGTCCACGGCAAGACCGTACCGGTCACCAAAAATAACCGAGGCGATTGGCGGAAGACTGTTGACCAGGAAGAGGAAAAATATAACCCTGCAGACATCGATCATTTTCACTGCTCTTTGTTGTTATTGGAGGAGCTCTGAAAAATGCTCTTTAAAAACAATTAAATACCATATCTATTCAAAATCAAAGCTTTATGTGAGTACCATTAATCAGGAGTTTCCGAGATAATCTGCTTCGCGTCGCGAATCCCTATTCATAACAGCTACTTGCGCAACCCAGCCACGTAAGACCCTCCTTGAAATTAAAATAATTTAGCCTGAAGCCGCAATTTTATTGCGCTAGGCGTATCTTTTTAATTGACATGTAAGACCCTACTGTATAGTATGCGTGCATGGCGCATTTTCACGTAAAAACAAAAAAAGGAAGACCCTACCTCTATGTCCGGGAGATTGCCAGAGTCGATGGCAAGCCCAAGGTCATTTCGCAGATCTATATCG
>JBBRDD010000012.1:0-42198 GCA_038204235.1 Desulfobulbales bacterium | reverse complement strand
AATAATTTTAAGGAGATACGTCATGGAATCAAAGAAAATAGTTGTTATAGGCGGCTCCGCCGCAGGTGCCAAGGCGGCTGCCAAAGCCAGGAGACTTGATGAATTTGCTGAGATTACCCTTATCCAAAAAGCGCCCGATCTGTCCATGGCTTCGTGTGGCTACCCATACTATGTCGGCGGGGTTTTTAATGACCGCAATCTCTTGCTCTGCACCCCAACCGGTGTCCCTCGTGACCCAACGTTCTTCGACAAGGCCAAGGCAATTACGGCATTAGTGGAAACAGAGGTTCTGGCAATTGATCGCAAAGAAAGACAGGTGGTTTGCCGTAATGTCAAAACCGGCATCGAGCAGATTCTTTCGTACGACAAGCTGATAATCAGCACCGGGGCGAAACCCAACATGCCGCCAATCCCGGGTATTGACCTTGACGGTATCACCACCCTCCTGAGTATGGCGGATACCGATTACCTGCGTCGCATCCGTGATGAAAAAAAAATACACCAGGCGGTGGTCATCGGCGGTGGTTTGATTGGAGTTGAGACCTGCGAGGCATTGCAGCTCTCGGGGATCAAAGTTACGGTTGTGGAAGCACTGGACCAGGTGCTTACTTTTCTTGACTGGGATCTGGCCCATCTGGTTGAAAACCATATGCGCAGTAAAGGGGCGCAGGTTCTCACCTCTAATGGAGTGAAAAAATTCATCGGTAAAGAGGGTAAACTCGCCGGTGTTGAACTGGCGGATGGGACGGTTATTGACTGTGAGCTTGCCGTCATGGCAATCGGCGTACGCCCCAACAGTGATCTCGCCAAAGCCACCGGCCTTGCAACCGGAAAATTTGGCGGCATTACGGTCAACCAGTATATGCAGACCTCTGACCCCGATATCTATGCGGCCGGTGACTGTGTCGAAATCCCCAGTCTGATCAGTGGTGAGCCGGTCTTTGCCCCGATGGGTGATCTTGCCAACCTCGAAGGTCGGGTTGCAGGAGAGAATGTTGTTCTCGGCAATAGTGTTACCTTTCCCGGCACCTTTCATACCGGTATCTGCAAAATTTTTGATTTCTCTGCCGGATCCACCGGCCTTTCCGTGAAAGCCGCCGAACGTATGGGCCTGACCGACTACCAGACGGTGGTCAATGCCAGTCCGGATAAACCGGGGTTCATGGGTGCCAAGCTTCTTGTGTCGAAAATACTGGTCAGTACCAAGGACCAGCGCGTACTCGGCTATCAGTGCGTGGGAGCGGGCGATGTGAGTAAACAGATTGCCACCGCTGCCATAGCCATCAAGGGGAAGTTGACCGTAGAAGATCTGGTCAACGCGGATCTTCCCTACGCGCCGCCTTTTTCCCTGGCCATCGATCATTTCATTGCTTCAGCCCATATCATTCAGAACAAACTTAAGGGCCGATTGAATGGTATTTCTGTCACCGCGGTATGGGATAAAATCCAACACGGTGAGAAACCATACTTTCTGGATGGTCGCAGCCCGGGTGAATACGAAGAAATGCATCTCGGCATAGGCGAGCACCTCATACCTATTGGCGCCCTGCGCTCGCGCCTGAATGAACTCCCGGCAGACAAGAATGCAGAGATTATCTGTTTCTGCAAGGTATCGCTTCGCGGGTATGAGGCGGAACTCATCCTCCGGGCATATGGCTACACCAATGTTCATGTCATGGAAGGAGGTATCATGGCTTGGCCGTATCCGCGGAAAAAATGATAAATTGAACAGGATAAGGGGATAAACAGGCACAGATAGAGTATATTTTATAAGCCAATTTGGCTCGTACGCCTATTGCATCCTTTTTCCTGTAATGTCGGAGTCGATCTCCGGGCCTGGCTGTTTATCTTGTCCTATGCTGTGTCATCAGAAGGCACTTCTGCCTTCTGATGACACGTTTGGCCCGGGTTGATTGTCAAGTTTATGTGTCGAGATAATCAAGATGAAAGCTGATACAACAAGAATTACAATTCTAGTCGATAATAAGGCCAGCTCAGACCTGGTCGCCGAACATGGTTTTTCATTGTGGATAGAAACTGGCGACAAGCATCTCCTGTTTGATACGGGCCAGGGGACTGCTATTGAAAAAAACGCCGCTACCCTGGGAATTGATTTAGCGGCAACCGATATCCTCGTACTCAGTCACGGTCACTACGATCACACCGGAGGCGTACCCATGTGCCTTCGCACGACCGGCAAAGTTCAGTTATATTGTCATCCCGGGGCGGTGATTCCCCGCTACAGTGTGCGAAGCGGTGTACCAAAGTCTCTACAAATGCCCCATGATGTCATGCAAGTCATCGATAAGCTGCCATCGAAGCGGGTGCACTGGGTTCAACACTCCTTGTGGTTGACTGATACTATCGGTCTGACTGGACCTATCCCCCATGAAACCGAATGCGAGAATACCGGAGAACCATTTTTCCTCGATCCCAAAGGCCAGCGGCCGGACCCCATAGACGATGATATGGCTCTGTGGATCCGAACAGAAACAGGCCTGGTGGTCTGCGTCGGTTGTGCCCATGCCGGCCTGAGTAACACCTTGCACTATGTGCAACAACTCAATAAAGGCATGCGGATACGGGCCGTGATAGGTGGTTTTCATCTCATGAATGCAGGAGAACAGCAACTGGCACACACCATCGCTGCCCTACGACTGTTGGCGCCGGAGCAGATTATACCCTGTCATTGTACTGGAGAGCCTGCCACCGATCAACTCAGCGCCGCCTTTGCCGAAGCTTGCTGCCCGGGTGCGGCCGGGATGGCTTTTGTTTTCTAACCCTCATTATATGCCATGAGATCATGATCTCTTTAACCGAGGCTCATAGGTGTATCAGCATGCTGGAGCCGCTTCAGCCTGCTAAAATTCCTCTCGATAAAGCTCTTGGTCTGGTTTGCGCTGAGGATGTGTACGCCGTTCATAATTGTCCGACGGTCGATAGTTCATTAAAAGATGGTTTTGCCGTAGTTTCAGCCGATATTGCCGATGCGTCACCGAGTCATCCCGTGACTCTTGCCGTAACCGGTTCCCTGACTGCCGGCGACGAGAAGGCGGGATTTCACGTGAGTTCCGGGTCTGCCGTGCGAATCATGACCGGGGCAGCGGTTCCACAGGGGGCAACGTCGGTACTGGCCTCGGAGTTTGCTGAGGCCAGCGAGGGCGTGGTGACGATTACGGCGGACTCCCGAATCGGGTTGAATATTCTCCGTAAAGGAAGTGATATAGTCCAGCACCAAAGGGTTTTTGCCAAGGGAGAAATTCTTGGCCCGGCTCGTCTTGGTCTGCTGGCAGCGGCCGGATTGCAGGACGTTACCTGCTATCCGTTACCGAAGGTTGCCATTGCCGCAACGGGCAGCGAACTTGTCTGGCCCGGCGACCCTCTCACCGAGGGAAAAGTGGCAGCGAGCAACATGGTGACCGCTGCTGCTGAACTGCAGGCCTTGGGAATACAGGCCTCGACTGTGCTCTTACATGACAACCTGGATAAGCTGCACGATCATTTTCGACATATTGTCCCCCAGGTTGATATGCTGATAACCTGTGGTGGCGTGCTGGATGGGGATAAAGATCTCACTCTTCGGGCGATGGAGCAGATAGGTATGGTGAAGATATTCCATCGCGTTCGAATTGGACCGGGCAAAGGTGCGTGTCTGGGAAGGGTTGGCAAGACCATCGTGTTTAACCTGCCGGGTGGGCCACCGTCGAACCATGTGGCCCTGTGCCTGCTTGCTCTTTCAGGAGTTCGCCGACTGATGGGTTGTACCAATTGCCTGCCGCGAAAAAGACAGGTCTTTGTCACCGAAGAACTTACCGGGCAAAAAGACTGGACCCAGCTGGTGTACAGCAGCGTGGAATCTGCTAACGGTTCGCTGTATGCTGTTCCTCTCCGTAATATGCGAAGATTTGAAGCCATGGCGAAAGCCAATGCCCTGATTGAAATACCTGAGGGCTGCGCTGCTATAAAAAAAGATTCATTGGCCGAGGCATGGTTTTTCAGCTCACGCTAGCTGTCGTAGTGCTTTGGAGAGTTTGGTGGACCTGTTCCTCTGTGCCGTCTCCGTCGGGATATTCATGCCAAGTTAAGCCAATTTTGAAATTGAATCTGGTTCCTTGACATGTTCGGTCCTCCTAAATATTGTTACCCAAGAGAGGATTGCCGAAGAAAGTCCTTTGTGAGGCATCGTGGATGACCGGTCTGCCTTCTGCCAATTCCCCTCTAAACCTTCCTGAGTACCATACAGAATATTTTCCTGGTTGTTTTATGAACAGCTGAATCTGCATTTTATCATTTTCAGGATGATCAGCTCAAGGAAGTTGGGCTGGCCCTCAGGGGTGATTGATGGCTTGTTCTCCGCCCATTGTTCTGCTTGAGCCAAAGGGAAGCGACAGGTTGCGGTGAACACGAGAAACTTTCCGGAAATTCAACGGGTATAGCTCTTAGATTAAAATAACAGAGGCTGTTGTTGAAAAAATACGCTGAACGAATGACCGGCAGTATTCCGACTGAAGACACGAGGTGTAACTGCGCTGTGTTTTAGGCGTCCTGGAAAGCTTTTTTACTGACAGGCAAACCACAATCTAAAAAGGATACAATATGAAAAACTTACAAGAGTATTTTGAAAAAACCAAAGGATTCGGCGTATTGGCTACTGCCGACAGCAGCGGGAAAGTAGATGCTGCAGTCTATTCGCGGCCGCATTTTCTGGAAGAGGGGACATTGGCATTTATCATGCGGGACCGGCTGACGCACCATAACCTGCAATCGAATCCCTCGGCAACCTTCCTCTTCGTCGAGGAAGGTACTGGTTACAAAGGAAAAAGGCTTTTTCTGAAAAAGGCCCGTGAAGAAAACAATCCGGAGTTGATCCAGAAAATCAAACGCCGAAGCTATGATGATAATAATGAGGAATCAAAATTTCTCGTCTATTTCACTCTCGACAAGGAACTCCCGCTCGTTGGTGCATAAGAGGAGTCGGCGCCCTCCAGTGGAGCGCTAAACACCAAGCAGTTTTATGGCCTTACTGATTGTTGTCGCTGGGCAATCATAACGAAATAGTCGGTAAGGCGCAAAACTCGACCCGGGAGAGAATATGTCCGCTCTTGAAAAGGAAACTCAGGGGAAAGTATCAAGCCTGCTCGACAGTCAGCAGCTAGCAGTATTATCCACCCAAAGAGAAGGGCAACCCTATTCCAGTTTAATGGCGTTTGCCTTTACTTCTGACTTGGCACATATCGTTGTTGCCACCGGGAAATCGACCCGTAAACATCAGAACCTCATGCAAGAATCGAGAGTTTCACTGCTGGTCGACAATCGTTCCAATAGCGAGAATGACTTTCATGCTGCCATGGCGGTTACGGTAATAGGAGAAGCGCAACCCGTTGTCGAGTCAGAGCGACCGCTTTATGAGAAATTATATCTCCAGAGGCATCCCTATCTTGAAGAATTTCTCACCTCTCCGACCACTGCCATAATAAAGATAAGGGTCTCCCATTATGTATTGGTCTCCCGTTTTCAAGAAGTAATGGAATACAGCATTCGCGATGAATGTAATCTGATCTCCTGAAACCCTGCGGACAGCAGAAGGCGATCCCTGCGTTGTTGTCGGGGGGAAGGTATAGCTCCCCCGGTTGTTTGGCATGCTCTTCTAAAAAAAGGGAGCTCTTCGTAATGACAGAGTACCGATATCATCGGTTAGAACTGAGAACAGAAGATGCGCAAACTTTCACCAAAACTTGAAAAATGGCTCCAGGCGTATAACCAGTTTATTGAAAAGCTGGCGGAGGAAGGGTTTAAGCAAACCCCGACCAATGCCAGGGAAGGACTGGCAAATTTAACCAGGACATGGGTAAAGAAGAGACTGTCGGTAAAATGGGTCCAGGATGATCTGGTCGAAGGAGATCAGTTCAATGTACCCATAAGGGTGTACCATCCCCAGCCGGAACAACCCCTGCCCGTTCTCGTCTATTTTCATGGAGGCGGGCATATGGCTGGCAGCATCACCGTCTATGACCCGATCTGCCGCCGACTCGCAAGAGAAACCAACCATCTTGTGATATCTGTGGACTATAGACTCGCTCCTGAATGCCCGTATCCCGCGGGAATAGATGACGCGATAACCGTTGTTAGAAATGTATGGGCACCTCTTCAAGCAAGAAAGGTCAACTACTCTCATCATCTTTCAATAGCAGGTGACAGTGGAGGTGGTGCCATATGTGCGACAATCACCCATATGACGCAGTATGATGAGGATATTGATATTCGTCGTCAGGTTCTTATCTATCCAAGTCTTGATTACACTTTGCAGTCGGAATCGGTAAATTTGAACGGAGAAGGATATTTGCTTCACAAAGCTAAAGTGGAGTGGCTCCTGGAAAACTATTTTCAGAACCGGGAAAATCGCAAAGAGGCTTCTCCCTTGTATATGAAGTGCAGCCGCAATATACCAAAATCCCTTGTTATTACAGCCGAGTTTTGCCCACTCCGCGATGAGGGGTTAGCCTATGTGCGAAAGTTACATGATGCGGGTATTGAAACCGAGCTTCTCCATTTCGATGACATGATCCATGCTTTTCTCAACATGGAAGACCTGGTGCCGGATGAGTGCACAGCCGTTTACCAGAAAATAGCAACTTTTCTAAATATAGAGCTGTAGCCATCCGGTAAACCCTCAGTTTCAGTACCGTGCATTTCGCCAATACTGAGAGTAATGAGGGATTAACCAGTTATTATTTCAGACATTTTGTTGAATATCAATATTGGTTATCAGCACAGGCGATGTTCTCACTGTTGATGGGTACCTTGGAATTTGCAGAGAGCAAAGGAAGGAACGCCCATGAGACCGGTGTATTAACCAAAAAAGCCCTTATTGCTTATCAGGCAATAAGGGCTGTGCGGGAGTTCCTCTATCCTTGAAGGTAAAGTGACTTGCTACCAGCTATCACCTAACACAAGGCTCAAATCGGTGCATTTTGCTTTTTCTTCTTCAGTCAGGTCTTCCTTCTTCTTGATGGATTTGAGGTCATCAATATAACAGGCATATTCCTTTCCGTCTTTGTCCCGAACCCATACCATTTTCTGAAATTCTTTCGAAATTGTATCACCTTTCATAATTCCTCCATCTTTCAAGATTGGCATCTTTAAGAGCTGGTTGACAGTCAGGCTCTCTCTTGTACTTCACATTCGTATCTATTTGTTTTTCTGATACATGCGTTATTGCACTATAGGGAGCCTGGAGGAAAAATCAAGATGGCCTGGTAATTTCGAGGTTGATAGGTACTTCCCGTGTGCCTGGTAAGTAATTGTGTTTTTCCATGTCATGGTTCAGTCAACCGTGAATCGTGATTAGTTTGAGTGTATGAACGGCATAACCCTCTGTTACTCTACTCATCGTCTTGAAACTCTGGCATTTACGGCCAGGATATTGAAGGGCCGTGATGTCATTCTTCTTGAAGAACCTTATCGTCCTGATTTCCACAAGTCACTTGGCGGAAGAGTCAAGCTCGAGGAGCATCTGCTCGAGCTGGATTCAACGTATCCGGTTTTTGCCTTGAGGCAATACCAACTGCTCCAGCAATTCTTCAGGGCTGGAAAAGAAATACTGCAGGTCGAGCCATATCCGGATCATTTGTTGTCCATAACGTGCGACCTTTGTGTCAGTTGACGCCCGTTCAATAGTGATTATGAGAGGATAGAGGTTTAAACCATGATATTTTTTTAAATCTTTTGCGAAGAAGTGACTCTATGCGCAAACCGAATCCAAAAATCACGAATGGAAAAACAGCCACAGGGATAAAACAGAACCCGTCCCAATCAATTGTGCGGGCTCTTCCCATAAAGGCTATTGCTGCTGCAGTTATAACTCTGCTTGCTTCATGCGTTTTTTCACGACACGGCAGTGAGATGCCGGCCGTGCAGACTGTTGCCCATGTCGATCTTAACCGCTATGCCGGCCTGTGGTATGAGATCGGCCGATACCCGAACAGCTTCCAGAAAGGTTGCCGGGACAGTACCGCCATGTACACCGCTCGTCCGGACGGTGAAATAGATGTATTGAACAGTTGCCGGGACGAGCAGGATGACAGGTTGCGCGAGGCTAAAGGGCGTGCCTGGGTGGTCGACAAAACCAGCAATGCCCGTCTCAAAGTCTCTTTTTTCTGGCCTTTTCGGGGAGACTACTGGATTATCGACCTGGGCCGGGAGTATGAATACGCAGTTGTCGGCACTCCCAACAGGCAATACCTCTGGATACTCAGCCGCACCCCGGAAATGCACCCTGATGTTCTTGCAAAAATATTACTAAACGTTGAAAAGCAGGGTTTTGTCCAAGACAAACTGCATCTTCATGAAAGAGGGCATGTGTTATGAACTTTATCTTCTGGTTGAAACTCTATGTGCTCACCATCCCGGTATTCTTCGCCATCGACATGATCTGGCTGGGCTATGCAGCGCGCAATTTTTACAAGAATCAGCTGCACCATCTGCTCAGTCCTGAAGTGAACTGGCCGGCGGCTTTTCTGTTCTATTTCATCTATATCGTCGGGATAATTTTTTTTGCAGTGCGTCCGGGGCTTGAGGCTGAGTCTCTCGTCAGGACCTGTCTGCTTGGCGCGCTTTTCGGGTTTTTTACCTATGCCACCTATGATCTCACCAACCTGGCAACATTGCGCGACTGGCCGGTTTCGGTAGTCATTGTCGATATAGCCTGGGGGACGCTGCTCTGCACCCTGGTTGGGGGTGGGTCGTACCTGATAGGCTCGTGGCTTAAATAGCCGCAAAGGAGAACCGCATTATGACTGCCATCTTCCTTACCGCCGCTGCGCTGCTTGCGTGGCTGATGTGCTGCATGTTTCTGATCGGTCTGAAGGCCCGGGACAACAGTCTGGTGGATATAGCCTACGGTCCCGCCTTCATTGTCGCCTGCTGGGGGGCCTGGTGTCTCAGTGGGGCGTTGAGTCTCCATTTCCGCCCCTTGCTGCTCCTTGTCCTCCTCACTCTCTGGGGGTTGCGCCTTGGTCTGCATATCGGTAAGAGGCATTTCGGGCAAGGGGAGGATTTTCGCTACCGCAAATTTCGTGAGGATTGGGGGAATACCATAATCTGGCGCAGTTTCCTGCAGATCTACCTGCTCCAGGGTTCTGTTGTTCTGGTCATCGCAACCCCGATTCTGCTGACCATCGGGGCACCGGGTGGCAGCTGGGCGTGGAGCGATCTTCTTGGCGTCCTGCTCTTTTTTGTCGGCTTTTTGTTTGAGGCGATCAGCGACTGGCAATTGACTGTATTCAAACGAGGCGGCGCGAATAAAGGCAAAATCATCATGCACGGGCTATGGCGCTATAGCCGCCATCCCAACTATTTTGGTGAGGCCACCCTGTGGTGGGGTATTTTTTTTATCGGTTTCGCTTCACCAGTCGGCCTGTATGGCGTGATCAGTCCGCTGACCATCGCTTTTCTTCTTCTCAAGGTCTCGGGGATACCAATGCTTGAGAAGAAGTACCAGGACCATCCGGATTTTGCCGCCTACAAGGCAAGAACCAGTGCTTTTTTCCCATGGTTTGCGCGCAAAACCGAAAGCAGTTGATCGCCAGGGGTGGGACCGAAACAGTAATGGAACAACAACGCGGCATGGGTAAGGGGACAGGCGCCGTTATTGTATTTCCTTGAAGGCTGTTTGCGGAAAGAAGCAATACGGGCACGCATTCGGGGCTGTATCACCATAATGGACGTGACCACAGATCCTGCATCGCCATACTTTGTCACCAGTTGCGGCTGTATCGCTGCTGCTGGGATCGTGCAGTCGATGGAGCGGCAAATCCTCCAGAGGCGGCAGGGATGGCTTATACTCCTTGAGCAGATAGTCAGCGAGTATAATACGCTGGATCTCACTGGTTCCCTCATAGATGCGGAGCAGACGGACATCACGCAGGATTTTTTCAATGGGAAACATCTTGGTGTATCCATAGCCGCCGAAAATTTGCAGGGCCTCGTTGACCACCTCGAGTGCCGTCTCCGTTGCATAGAGTTTACTGATTGAGGCACTGACTCTGCCGTCCTGCTGCTGGTCTGAGTCCCAGGCCGCCTTCCAGGTCAGCAGTCGCGATGTTTCCACCTTTTGATACATCTCTGCCAGCTTGAACTGGATTGCCTGAAAGGCGCCGAGCTCCATGCCGAATGCTTGTCGTTTTTTCGCATAATCAAGCGCATATTCCAGGGCCGCTCGTGCTGCTCCGACACCGAAGCTGCCGATGATCGGCCGGGTTCGGGCAAAGGTCTTCATCGCCAGGACAAAACCTTCGCCGGGAAGTGCCAGAATATTTTCCCTGGGAACGCGGACATCTTTGAAATTGATGCCCACGGTGTTGGAACAGCGCTGGCCCATTTTGGGGATGGCGCGACCGATTGTGACTCCCGGCCATGTTGTCTCCACCACAAACGCACAGATCCCCTTGTGACGACTTTTCGGGTCGATCGTGGCAAAGACTGAGAGATAGTCGGCAACACCCCCGTTGGTAATCCAGTACTTTGTCCCATTGAGAATATAGTCTTCGCCATCAGCTTTGGCCGAACAGCGAATACCGGCCACGTCCGAGCCCATTGTTGGTTCTGAAGTTGCAAAGGCAGCCAGTTTGAAGTCCTTGGCGATTGCCGTGAGATATTTGTTCTTTGCCTCGGTATTGGAAGAGAGCAGGATCGGTTCCATGCCGAGTGAACTGTCGAAAATCGATGTTGCCAGACCGGGACAGGCCGCGGCTATTTCTTCGGTAATCAAAGCCGAATCCACCAGGCTTAACCCCTGGCCACCAAATTCCTTTGGAATGTCACTGCCTATCATCCCGGCATCGAAGGCCTTGCGCAGCACCTGCATAGGGAGTTCATCTTTCTCGTCATAGTACCAGGCAACTGGCAGGACTTCTTGCAGGGCAAAGGTTCGTGCCTTCTGTTGGAGGTCGAGCTGATCCTGGGTCAAACTGAAATTGAGCATGCTGGTTTCCTCGCTGGTTTGGGAAGACTGGGAAGGGGAAAGACCAAACCCCATAAAAGGGATTCTGTACAGAAAAAATGCAAGTGCTACGGCACTGATAGAGCTGTCACTGTAATATATCGCCTAAGACAATCAAAGCTAAATGCGCTTAATTAGAATGAACTTGAGAAGGTTGACCGGAAATGTCAGCTCCGCGTCTTGCATCTAAAGGGAATCAAGTTGCACTCTGGCATCAGCTATGAAGTATATCCGCCAGGGGTAGAGATCCTTGTAATCTTCAGGCTTTTGACTGGCCACCCACAGTAGATCTTTGCGGGCACTTTGGCGGTCGCCGGTCACCTGGTAAAAATACTTTCCTTTGCCCCAAGTCGGCAACAGATAGCCTTTACCGTTGGCGATTGATTTTTCCAGATAGGCCTTGCCGAGGTCTGTATCGCCGCCGAGAAGGGACGGCAAGGCCAGGTAACAGATGCTGTAGGCGAATTCTACGGCACCATTGCCATATTCAGGTGCGACCTGGGTGATTCTGTTAAGGAAGGTTATGCCATGCTTCAGCCAGCCGACGTTGATGATTTTTTCCGGCAGCGTCATACCCTCCTTGAATTCGTATTGCAGAGCTGTTACCCAGAAAAGCATGGCCGGACCATCTTCTGCCCGAAGCGTGTCGGCTGCTTCCCACGGTTTTTGGCCACCCTTGACCGCTTTTCGGAATTGCGGGTTGCCATACATAGACAGTTCACAATACTTCATTGCCTGGTGAAAATGGGCGATCTTTTCCTCTTTGTCGACCGTGTATGCGGTGCCAAGAAGAATATGGATATTGCCAAGGTAGGCCAGGGCATCTCGATGCGCCGGGTCGGTTGCTATAACCCGCTGCATTAACGCCATACTTGCCATAATGCTTTCAAGGTCTGCCGCTTGTTCGAGTTTTTTGCGGGCCTCGGCATAAAGCTGCTCCCCTTGAGCTGATCCTGTTGCCGATCCGGCTTCTTGCCAGGGGGGTTGCCAAGTCTTTTTTCCACAACCAGAGAGAAAAAAGAGCGAAAGCAACAGAACCAAAGCCGCAGTTTTTATCGTCATCGTATTCTTCCATGATTGATGGTGTCGTAAAAAGCTCGATCTTCTTTGTTGTCGGTTTTTGCAGGGTTGAGGGGCTCAGTTTTGACATCCCACTCGAGAAATCTCAGCCAGAGGGCCTTAAAGGTCTCATAATCATGTCTTCCCGCCATGCGGGTAATGTGATCCGCCGGCAGGGCGGTGGCTAGGAGTCGTTCGATCAGCGTACGCTCAGAGTAGTAGGCGAAATGACTGTTTGGCGCGACCATATCAAAATCAATGTCCCGCTGCCAGGTTGCTTCGACTATCCCTTCCTCGGCGAAAGAACGATGGCTGCCGCCAAGGCCCCGGACAAACACAAAAAGGTTGTTATGTGAAGTTTTATCCCCGGTATAGTAGAGGATGTCCAGAGGTTGGCTCGCAAAATGGCCACACCCGGAGAACAGCAAGGCACTTGTCAAAAAGAAAAATTCAAGCAATGCAACGATAGAGGTTCTTGATTTAGGCTGTTTCTTCATTGCACGGCCTCTTTGGAGGGGAGCAAAGTGTTCTGTATCGATATCGTATCGGCTGAGCTTCTTTCTCGCCAGCTTTAGCTTGATGATGGTTAAAAAAAGGCTAAAAAAAGCCAACCACCTTCTCGGTGATTGGCTTTTTTTACTTGTTATGCTCCAGCAGAGCTGATCTCCTCACTCTGTTTCGCTCAACAACAGGCAGTTAATTCTTGGCAACAATTGCCGCTCTTGCCGCAGCCAACCTGGCCAAAGGCACCCGGTAGGGAGAACAGGAAACGTAATTCAGGCCAAGTTTATGACACAGGGCGATAGATTTTGCCTCCCCGCCATGTTCCCCACAGATGCCCAACTTGATATTCGGGTTGGTTGCTCGTCCCTTCTCCACCGCAATCCGCATCAACTCGCCTACTCCTTCGGGATCGATGGTTTCAAACGGATTATCAGGCAGGATACCATGAACCATGTATTCAATCAGGAATCCGGACTCGGCATCATCTCTTGAAATACCATAGGTGGTCTGCGTCAGATCATTGGTGCCAAACGAGAAGAACTCGGCGTACTCGGCCAGTTTATCTGCAGTCAGTGCCGCCCGTGGTATCTCAATCATGGTGCCAAACTTATAGGCAATCTTAACCCCCATTTCTTCCATTACCATCCTGGCCACTTTTTCAAGCGACTCGCGCTGAATCTTCAGCTCGTTGACATGGCTGGTGAGAGGGATCATGATCTCAGGCCGCACATCAACACCTTCTCTGGACACCAGGCATGCCGCTTCAAAAATTGCCCTCACCTGCATTTGGGGTAATTCCGGGAAATGAATGCCAAGTCTCACCCCGCGCAGGCCAAGCATAGGGTTGTCTTCCCGCAGGACTTCGACCCGGCTCAGTACTTTTTCTTTACTCCGTACCTGCTTGAGCAGATCATCTATGGCGTCAAGGTTTGGCGCATGTTGCAGCTGGATCTTCAGGTCTGACAACTCTCTGACCAGAGAGACATGATTGGGAAGAAATTCATGCAGCGGTGGGTCGATGAGCCTGATCACCACCGGCAGGCCATCCATTACCCTGAACAGACCGGCAAAATCCTCACGCTGGTACGGCAGCAGAGATTTAATAGCCTCACTTCGCTGGACGTCCATTTCGGCCAGGATCATCTGCTGTACGAAGGGGAGTCTTTCACTCTCCATGAACATATGCTCTGTCCTACAGAGACCGATTCCCTCGGCGCCATATTCCCTGGCGCGGGATGCATCCACCGGATAGTCAGAATTTGCCCAGACCCCAAGGGTCCGGAATTCATCGGCCCAGGAAAGAAGCTTGAGAAGCCATTCGTCTTTAATATCAGGTTCTTTGGTTGCAATCTCACCAAGAAATATTTGCCCGGTTGTGCCATCAACGGAGATACATTCACCTTCTTTTATCACCATATTTCCTACAGTGATCTGTCTTCTGGTCAGGTCGATATCCATATCATCCACCCCGACCACGGCAGGAGTACCGAACTGGCGGGCAACCAGGGCCGCATGGCTGGTCCGGCCGCCCCTGCTGGTGACGATTCCCTGGGCAGCGAGCATGCCGTGGACATCATCCGGCCTCGTCTCCGGGCGAACCATAATGACCTTCTTGCCATCTTCCTTGCCCCAAATTTCGGCAAGATCCGCGTCAAGCGCAACGATGCCAACCGCAGCACCTGGAGAGACGTTGAGTCCTTTAGCCAGCAGCTTGTTATCCTGAATGGCCTTCTTTATTGACAGAGGGTCAAATTGCGGATGAAAGAAAAAATCGAGCATTTCGGGGGTAACCCTCATGAGCGCTTCTTCTTTGGTGATGATCCCTTCCTCAACCATATCCACCGCTATTCTTACCGCAGCCTGAGAAGTCCTTTTGCCGTCTCTGGTCTGCAGCATCCAGAGTTTGCCCTTTTCGATGGTGAACTCAACGTCCTGCATTTCCCGGTAATGGTTCTCAAGCGACATCGCCACCCGCTCAAACTCAGCGTGTACCTCGGGCATCTCTTTTTTGAGTTCGGACAGATCCTTGGTCTTGCGAATACCTGCGACCACATCCTCCCCCTGAGCATTGGTCAGGTAATCTCCCTCGATTCTCCGTTCCCCGGTCGTGCCACTTCTGGTCAGGGCAACACCTGTGCCACTGTCGTCGCCAAGATTTCCATAGACCATGGTGACGATTGCGACTGCGGTACCTAAATCGTGGGGAATCCCTGCAGCATTACGGTAATCGATAGCACGCTTACCGTTCCAGCTCATAAACACCGCCTCAGTTGCCATCTGCAGCTGGGCATAGGGTTCCGTTGGAAAGTGATGGTGGGTATGAAACCTGAAAACGCTTTTGAACTCTTCGGTAACCGCCATCCAGTGTTCGGCGGTAAGTTCCGTGTCGGTCTTTACCCCCGCCTGTTTGCGGGTTCTGGTAATAACCTCTTCAAATTTATCGTCCGGGATATGCATTACCACGCTGCCAAACATCTGGATCAGCCTGCGATACAGATCATAGGCCACTCTGGGATCGCCCGTGCTCTCGATCAGTCCTGCAACGGTTGCATCATTCATGCCGATATTCAGGACCGTATCCATCATCCCCGGCATGGAAAATTTGGCCCCCGAACGGCAGGAAAGCAACAGAGGATTTTTCGGATCCCCAAAGGTTTTTCCCGTCGCCACCTCAATTTCGTTCAGTGAGGTAGTCAGTTCTTCCCATAACCCCTCCGGCAGCTTCTCCCCAAGAGATAAGTATTCGTTGCAAGCCTCCGTGGTAATGATAAAGCCATCCGGTACCGGCACTCCGATACGTACCATTTCGGCAAGATTGGCCCCTTTGCCGCCCAGCAGGCCCCGAACATCATCCCAGGAACCACCGACATACGCTTCGACCTGATCAAGCTCGGTAAACCGATACACCCATTTTTTACTCATCTAAACATCTCCTTGAACAGCAATATTCAATACAGTTGATCTTTTTCAGCAATAGGACTGATTTGTACATTACACAAAGCAGCGGGAAAGTGGAATACTCCAGTTTATTTTTTTTTGCAAGGATCGGTTATCTTGCCAAAATGATACGAAATCCGCGATAGGATCTGGAGTATTGCCTGACGGTTGCATTTGACGGTAGAAAATCTGCTCCCATGCTCTAAAAAGAGAGGGGCCCAGAGAACAGGACCACAAGTTAGTTATAAAGGTGGGTGTATAGTTACAACATAGATATTAAGAAGGAAGTTAATGAGCAGACACGAATCGACCGGACACGTATCCAAATTCAGTCATAAAACAATTCCGGAAGTTTTCGCCAATGTTTGTCAAACAGGTTTTGTCCTCTTATAAGGTCTCAGAGGACGATGTTTTTTTAGTGTTTGATGCAGCATTCCTGCTCGAATGTGTTCGTAGCCACGTGTATATCCCGTATAAACTGATCAGAAACCAGAAAAACTCGATAACAAATGCTGAGAGGTTAAAGTCAAAGTATAACGAAACCAATATCAATAATGCCCCACAGAAATTCATGATACTGAAGCTGAGCGAGTGATTGTTAAGCCGATTTACCTGCAGCAAGAAATAAGCAAGCAAGATCAAAAAAACCCCGATATTTCCAATGAAGTCGTACCAATGATATTCATGCATGATTAAATTTTAGATCCTTAGACATTTATTTTTTGGAAATGAATTTCGTGAAGGTGCTAATCCTCGCTTGTTGGGTTTTTTTCTATTGTACAAAACTCTTTTAATGCCAATAGAGCCGCATCAGCTTTTTCTGAATGGACAAATATATGATCATGATAGTATGCAGCAACGACATTTGCACTTATGCCATGAGATGACAGTTTCGTCGCAACAGCGGCAGTTAACCCTACTGCGTTTAAGCTTGAATGAACTGTCAAGGTGATTTGTTTAAAGGTACTTTCATATATTAATTGGGCTTTATCTGCCGCTTCAACCGAAAGAATTAAGGTTAAACCTTCTGATTCGGTGAAGCAGGCCAGTGGATTCAATTTTGCGTAATCGGTGCAATGCCCTTTTACTGTACAAAACACATACTCGCCATTCTGCATTTCAGGTGTCAGGGATTTTAGCAATGCATCTAATTCTACAATTCCGGCCATAATTTTATTTTCCTTTGTACTTTTACACCTGTCTTCAGCAAAATCTTGTTTCGAGGGATGACAGCTTTAAACCTCCAGCGTAGTACCTACACTGCCGAAGAAGAATCGGTTCCCTAATCGAGCATGCAGCATTGCTGCTCGCGGCAAGCCGGTACAATGGGAAACACCGATGCGCTCGATTTGATAACGATCGATTATTTTCAGGGTTTCTGCGAATTGTTCGTCACTGGAGAAACCAAGGTGGGTTCCGCCGATTATTGCATGAATCCGGTCACGTCCTGTCTGTGCCAGGGCGTACTCGATGATGTTAATCATGCCGGCGTGGGCACAGCCGAGAATCAGAGTCAACCCCCTGGAAGAATCAACAATGAGCGACAAATCATCCTTGAGTGGATCGGGGTGGATGGTACTGCCGTCGGGGAGGATTTTTGTCATACTGGCATCGCCTTTCTCGAAAGTGCTCTGCCGCGGAATTTCCCCTGTCAAAATGATACCGGGACCAACCGTGACCAAGGTATTGTCGAGACAGAAGTTCGCGCCCAGTGACTCCAGGTAGGTACGGCGATATGGAATACCAACAAATCGGCTTTGCTCTCCTGACGACCAGATCCTTTCTGTAAAGATATCTGGGTGGCCGTAGACATCGACTGCACCTCTTAACTGCAGAACTGCCGGCAATCCGCCAGTATGATCGTAATGTCCGTGGCTGATCATAACGGCCTTTATGCTGCGCAGATCCTTGTTGAGGGCCAGAGAGTTCTGCACGATGCCGAAACCTTGTCCGGTATCGAAAAGATAGTTGCCGTCGGGGGTCTCCACAAAACAGGCAAATCCGTGTTCACCGATAACACCAAAAGGCATACCCGCTGTGTTTTCGCATAGGATGGTCAGCCGTGTCGTCATTATTCTTCTCCGTAAAAAGGGTTTGCCGAAAAAGGCAAGGCACTAATGACCCAAAAATATCGAGCAGGATACTGCTCTGTTAGGGAGTGGCAGAATCTGCATCGACTCACTCTTCATATTGCTCCGGCCTTATGTGAGCATATGCTTATTATTTTTGCAACATATCAATCTTCAGGTAAGAGTCTGTCTCTTAACCATAACGATTTTTATCTAGTTCTTTCTTCGTTCATACTTCCTTTCTGTTCACATGAATGCCGACTGTGAATATGTGCCAACAAGATTACTTAACCATTAATAAGTTGACATGCAAAATCGTTCTACATAAGCTTGTTTTAAATAAGGGAATTATTATCAATACAAATAGTGAATGTGGAGGATGTAATGCGAGTACGAGCAGGAACAGGGGCCAGTGGACTCCAGGACTCTTACGAAGCCGGGAAACAGGCAGCCAAGGCTGCCGTCAATAAGCTTGGCGGAGAGAAACCCTCGCTGGTACTCGTTTTCACAATGCCGCACTACGATCTTTCTCTACTTTTATCCGGGATACGTTCGGTTACAGGATCGGTACATCTGGCCGGTGCCACAGGCTCTGGAGAAATACTGCGTGCAGAATATATGGGGTTCGGTGCAGGCGTTGCTGTGATGGTGATGACCGCCGGTCCTTACCGCTTTGGCATCGCATCGGCGTCCCATATCTATGGCGATCTGGACCGGTCAGGGCAAAAAATCGCACGGGAAAGCAAGGGTGAAGCCGGGCCATCTCCTTACTCAGCCATGATTCTTCTCGCCGATTGCCTGGCAGGCAACCTGCAACAACTTTTCCAGGGCGTGTACAAAATTACGGGCCCGAAGACCAGCATTGTCGGCGGCGCGGCGGGAGACGAACTTCAATTCAAGGGCACATTCGTTTTCCATGACGACAAGGTTATTGATCAGGGCGCCGTCGCTGTTTGGATTGCTTCCGACAAGCCGCTTCAAACTTCGATTCGACACGGATGGGAGCCGGTTGGCGTGCCATTGCTCGTGACGCGTGCCGAGGGAACGGAAATCATGGAATTAGGAGGGCGCCCTGCGTGCGAGGCGTACGAGGAGCAACTTGGCGTGGCCCCCGGAGAGCTAACTGCTGAAAATTTTTGGGATACCTCAATGCATCATCCGCTCGGCATTCTGCAAATGGACGGGTCGTCGATCATCCGCGTCGCGCGAACCAAGACGCCTGACGGCTCATTGCTGATCCAGGGCTGTGTTCCGCCTGCCGGCAGCGCGGTTCAAGTGATGAAAAGCTCGGAGGATCTGCTGCTTGCTGTGGCGGAGGATGTCGGGCGCGACGCGCTGTTTGGCAACCCGGAGGCCGCTGTAGTTATCGCCTTTAGTTGCGCTATGCGCGCGCGGTTATTAAAAGACAGAATTCCAGAGGAGGCGGCACGGCTTCAGGCCGCAGCAGGTGAAGTCGAAGTTTTCGGGCTTTATTGTTGTGGCGAATTTGCTCGTGTTTCAGGGACGCTCGGCACGCACAACGCCACTTTGGCTGCAATAGCACTATAGGATTCCTATGGTTAGCGTTGAGCGATCCGGCGATGTAGCAGCCGAGATGGAGAAGCTCAAGCAGGCTCGTGACGAGGCATTGCGGGCCGCGCGGTCCGCTGTTTGGGACGCAAGCCGCGTTAACCGACTCCTGACCGTCTTGAACGAGCCCGCCCCCCTCGATTTTCTGCTCGAAAAGATTCTTACCACCGTATCAGAACTATTCTCTGCCGACGTCGTTGTTCTGATGGATCCAGCGGGAAGCGGAAATTATTACCCAGTTGCATCTGTCGGCTTGCCGGAGGACTATGTGTTCGAGGCTGCTTCAGTAGGCAACATTGCGCCATTGTTCAAAACGTATCGTGTAGGAACCGTTCTCGACCGGGAGATGCTCCGGGCAAATCCTGTTTTTAATGAATTGTCCCGGATGCTGGGCGTGGAGGCGGCCGCATGGATTCCGATGCAGGGCAGCCGGGAATTGCGCGGGGCGCTCATCCTGGCGCGCTGCACACCAACCCCCTTTACCCGCGAGGAGATGGGCCTTCTTGCCGCGATGGTGTATCGCATCGCCCTCACGCTTGAACAGGTTCAGAGTAAAAATCAACTCGAACATATCGTCCGGGGAAATCAGAAAATCGGCCGCCATCTAGAAGAATCTGCGATTGAGGAAGAGGCAGTGCAAGCTTTTCCCGTTATCGTTGGCGCCGATGCTGCCGTCCTTTATCGCCGCAAGGACGACGTAAATATCATCTGTGCAAGCTTCCCAGAGATAATTAATAGGAGCGCACCGGAATGGTCGTTTTTGGCGAAGCTTCTGAGTAAAGATCAGGAGATTTTGCTGGGCGAAGCTATTTCCGTCACCAACTCCGATCGAAGCCTCTTTCCTGTCGGTTCAGCGGATTTTCCGTATTGTGCGGTCCTTGCGGCCCCTGTTTTCCATGATGGTCGGTTGCGGGGTCTGCTTTGCGCTCTCAGGTACAATGCTGTTGATTTTACCCTGGAAACGAAACAGATCGCGATGTTGTATTCAGGGCAAATCGCGGCCGCACTGGAAAATGCGAATCTCTATGGCGCTCTTCGCGATGAACTGCGCGAGCGGCTGTCCATGGAAGTCTCTTTGCGGGAAAGCGAAGAGCGGTTCAGGGCATTGGTCAGAAATATATCTGACGTCATAGCCGTCCTGAATTCGGACGGGACGATCAAATACGTAGGGGAAGCCGCAGCCAGATCCTTGTGGGGAAGGTCGGCTGAAGAACTCGTTGGTACGACTTTGCTTGACCGAGTACATCCGGCTGATCTTAAAACATTTACGGCTGTGATCGCGGATGCCTTGGGAAAACCCGGGGAAAACATAAGCGTCGTTGTCCGTATGCGGGAAGGAGAGGCAGAAACCTGGAGATACTTTGACGTCATTCTTACCAATCTGTTGCACGACTCTTCGGTGAAGGGGATCGTTTCCACGTTTCATGATATTACCGAGCGCAAAATTTTTGAAAAGGAGCTGACGGAACGAGCCTGCAGCGATCCGCTTACCGGGCTTTCCAATCGGGCAAACTTTATCGACCATGTCCGTTCCGCGCTCAAAATAGCGGTCGAGCAAAGCACATCAGTGGCCCTCATATTCTTCGATCTGGATAATTTCAAGCGCGTCAACGATACCTTCGGCCATGTGGCCGGAGATGAAACGCTCCGCACTGTCGCCGATAGGGTTAAAGGCTGCCTGAGAAACAATGATATAGTCGCGCGTTTTGGTGGTGACGAATTCACCATACTGATTGAGAATGTCAAAGACATCAGCCAGTTGTTGCCTTTCCTGGAGCGACTCCTTGCGGCCCTGATGATACCAGTGCGACTGAGCGATATTGAAGTGAATATCGGCGGCAGTGTCGGCATAGCAATAAGCAGGCCGACCGAAGACGACGCCGAATCGTTATTGCACAAGGCGGACTTGGCTATGTATCGCGCGAAAAAATCGGGCAAAGGGCGCTACGTTGTCTTCGACCCTTCTTTTGAGGGCGACCTTCCTCTTTAGAAACCTTTCAGTTGCAATGCAATATGACTATGTCCGGTTAAATAAATTTTCATTCCCCGTAAGATTCAATTGTCTTCAAAAACCACTGTGGCCTTGCGTCATCCTCCTTTGGTATCGTCGAGCAATACCAAATCCGCCCACTCGCTCAGTTCCACGGCATCCGCTGCTTTCTGCAGGCAGTCAGCAAGTCCATCTTGCCGGTTATGTTCAAATTTACATATATGTTGTTTCCCAACCTGTACCCGATACATACAGATTCCTTGTATGTTTTCACCATCGTTTATGATTCTGATCATGGCATCACCCTCTCAACTCATCATTGTCTATCTTGGAAATGCATTATCAATGAGTATAATCATAATCAACGCCAGTACATTCTAAGATTCATCCGAACATGTAATTTTTTCATTATTTAACATGTTGTATTGTCAAAATTGTAGACTACTGCATTGCAGCAAAATCGATAAAGTCATGGGGACTTAATTGATCGTACCAGGCAGAGACTCAGGCACGCCTTGAACACAATGACGAACTTATTAAAAAAAACCGATGTGGCTGAGTCGACAGGGGCGGAGGGAGCCCGGAAAGGGAACGCTTATGGATATTGTTACTCGAATAGATTTTGCCGGCCTGACCGATAAACTGGCGCACGCACATGCTGAAGGCCGCAGTTTTTTATATGAACATGAAGTGTATGGTTTTCTGGCAAGTCTTGGTGCGGAAACGCCGCCCAGGTGTTCGCTGATATCTCGCGGTACGCTCCCCTCGGACGTTGAAATAATGGCCATCCCTGGGGACAGGGCCGTGCTGAAAATCGTTTCCCCGACTATCCTGCATAAGACTGAAGTCGGGGGTGTGAGAATCGTTGCCAAAGAACCCAACAAGGTTCGATCTGCTGTTCGCCGAATGTTCTATGAGATTCCTGAAAACTATGCGTATTGGATTGAGCATAATCAGGATGGTGCTCCCGAAGAATACAGGGGCCTGGCCGGGGCGGCGCTGATTGCAGCGATCAGTCAGGACCTCAGAGGCGTCCTCCAGGTGCAGTTCATGCCGCCGGATTCGAGCGCTTTTGGCAATGAACTGATCGTGGGGCTTCGGAGAACCCGAGAATTCGGCACCATCATAAGCGCCGGGCTCGGTGGAACCGACACTGAAATTTATGCGGAAAGATTCAGAAAAGGACAGGCCATCGTGGCTGCGTCGGTTGAAATGACTGATGGAGAGCAGTTCTTCGAGTTGTTCAAAAAGACCATTTCCTACCAAAAACTTGCAGGCTTGACCCGGGGACAGCGTCGGGTTGTCACCGATGAACAGATCATTGAGTGCTTCAGCTCCTTTATCAAAGTGGGGCGCCATTTTTCACCAATGAATCTCGACGCTCCGTATGTCATTGATGAGCTGGAGGTCAACCCCTTCGCCTTCACCGATTACCTCATGGTACCGCTGGACGGACTGTGCCGCTTCTCACTGTCCGGCAAACTGCCGCCGATAAGCCGTGCAATCGACAAGATCAAATACATCACAAAACCGAGAAATATTGGCATTATCGGTGTATCATCGACGCGTGTGAATTTTGGCCGGACCATCATGAACAGTATTCTCGATGCTGGATATGATAAAAAGAAGGTATTTGTCATCAAGTCAGGCAGTGAGGAAATAGGCGGCGTACGTTGTGTCGCCGACCTGAAATCTTTGCCCGGCTCTTTGGATCTGTTTATCGTGGCTGTTGCTGCTGCACAGGTTCCTGACCTGGTTGATGAGATCCTGGAAGCCGGCAACGTGTATTCGGTTATGCTCATTCCCGGAGGCATGGGTGAAACTGAGGAAAGTAAGGATCGGGCCATCGAACTGGCCGAAAAGATCAGGGCTGCTCATAAAGCTGGGATTGGGCCGGTATTTTTAGGGGGCAACTGCATGGGAGTTATTTCCCACCCCGGAAACTACGATTCCTGGTTCATCCCGGAACGCAAGCTTCCCAAGAGCCATGGAAAGAGGTATGCACCAGCCGCTTTCATATCACAATCAGGGGCATTCATGGTCACGCGCATGGCCCAGTGCCCTGAAATTGAACCTGCCTACCTTATCTCCATGGGGAATCAGAACGACCTGACTCTCGGGGATATGGCACACTACTTCAAAGACAAAGATGACGTGAAGGTCATCGCAATTTATGCGGAAGGATTCAATGACCTTGACGGGCTGGCCTTCTGCCAGGCCGTGCGCTCCGCTGTACTGGCCGGAAAAGATGTCATCGTTTACAAGGCGGGCCGCACCCCGGAGGGGAAAAAGGCCACCGCAGGACACACTGCCTCCCTGGCCGGTGACTACATGGTCTGTGAATCCTGCGTCCGGCAGGCCGGTGCCATTGTCGCCCGCAATTTCACGGAGTTTGAGGGGCTCGTCATGCTGGCCCAGCGATTGAACGGCAAGGTTGTTCGGGGTAACCGTCTCGGTGCGATTTCGTCGGCTGGTTTCGAAACAGTGGGTATGGCCGACTCAATCCAATCAGACGACTTTGACATGCGTCTTGCCAGTATCAGCGATGAAACCGTTGCAAAGCTTCACCGCATCCTGGTCAAAAAGGGTGTTGATAGCTTGGTAAATGTACGCAATCCCCTGGATATCAATCCGGGGAGCGACGATGAGGTCCTTTGTGTTGCCGCGCGTGCCTTCTGTGAAGACCCCGGAGTTGATGCCGTTGTCCTGTCCATTATACCGATGACCCCGGCCCTGACGATCGATATTGAAAACCAGGGTGCAATGGAGGGCAGGGAAAGTATTGTGACCATGCTTGAAAAACTGATCAGGGAAACCGACACGCTTCTTGTCTGTTCCGTTAACGCCGGCAAGTATTACGACGGTTTTATCCGCAAGCTGGAGGCGGCCGATATTCCTGTGTTTAAATCGGCTGATACCGCTGTTTCGGCATTGAGTCAATACATCGAGGGACGTTTGAATTCAACGAAGATCAGGGCCAACGCCGGTTTGTAAGTCTGCGCGCGTTTTTTAAAAAGCGTAATTTGGCAAGAAAAAGCGGGTGGGGTCGCGGACTCAATGACTCAAAGAAACCTGTGTGGTAATGTTTCAGTCGATAAAGCCATTTTCGTCCTAATTTCTGATGTATTATTTTAGGAGAAGATTTGTCGGGTTTTTTCGATAAAGACTTCGGGAAGTTCCACAACTTTTTTCATCTGATAGTCAAATGCCAGAAACGATGTGAAGCCGCTTAACAGTTCCTGCCTGTCTGATTCTCGGATGACACTATAGGTAAGGGTACATTTTTTTCCGGCTATCTCTGCTCCTGTGACATTGACGAGCAGTACGTCATGGAGGAAGCCTTCGCGGTGATATTTCACACCCGATTCCACAATTATGATTCCTCTGTTGTCTCCGATATTTTTGTCCGAAAAGCCAATATGCTGCAAAAAGTCGATACGGCCCTTTTGCAAGATCACCAGCGCTCGTTCATTACCAAGGTGTGCACCGACACTGATATCGTTTTCGTTGACAATGTAGCGGGTGGAAAACAGCTCCGTCATTATTTGTTCCTCCTGTATTTTTTACCCATCGGCCTGAAACACCTCAAGTCTGTGAACATCACCCCTGCGATAGATCTTTTCTGTCAAGTATTAACCTTATTTTTTGGGAAAGCTCGGACAAGTTAAATGGTTTCTGCAGAAAACCATTACACCCTCTCTTTATTATCTGAGTTGCCTGCCCTTCGATAGAATAGCCACTGGACAGAATTACAGGTAAAGATGGGTACAATTCTCGCAATTGATCAAAAGTCATACCACCGTCCATTCCCGGCATGATCATATCAAGGAGAACGAGGTCAACCTCTTTACCGTTCTTTTTTATATATTCAACTGCCTGCTCACCACCTTTTGCGACAATCACCGTATACCCCAGTTTCTCCAGCAAGGTTTGTCCCACCTCAAGGATTAACTCTTGATCATCTACCAGAAGAATCGTTTCAGAACCTCTTGCGATCGTAGGTTCTTCCGCGCTCTGATGATATGGATCTTTGTCTGATTCTGGTAAGTATATATTGAAGGTTGTCCCGTGCCCCAGTTTGCTGGAGACCGTAATAAAGCCATTGTGGTTCTTGATGATGCCATAGGCCGAAGCCATCCCTAATCCTGTTCCATGACATTTAGCCTTGGTTGTAAAGAAAGGATCAAAAACCCGCTGCTGCGTTGTTTCATCCATGCCAACGCCGGTATCAGTAAACGAAATTTTCGCATAACGTCCAGGCACAACATGGTACGGTTCACAATAAGAATCATCCAGCGTAACGATTGACGATGCCATGCGAAGTTCTCCTCCGCCAGGCATTGCCTGCCAGGCATTGACATATATATTTAACAGCACCTGTTCAATTTGTTGTCTGTCAACCTCGGCCACTATGGGTGACTGCGACATGTTTGCGTGAATCTGGATCTCTTTTCTGGTTCGCTTGAACAGCGTTGAACTCTTGATAACCAGGTCATTCAAATCTGTGGGTTTGGGATCATACTTTCCACCACGGGCGGTGCCAAGCAGTTGCGCGGTGAGACTGGTCGCACTGCGAATATGTTCCTCTATGGCCTGGATATGTTCCAGATCTGGATCGGAGGAATCAAGGTTCTCTGCGATCAAAGACGCACGGCCCTGAATCCCCATTAACAGATTGTTGAAATCGTGAGCAATACCTCCGGCCAGGGTGCCAATCGCTTCAAGTTTCTGATTTTCGTAGAACCGTTGCAGAAGTTTCTTCTTCTCACTTTCTGCCTGTTTCTCTTTGTTTATATCCGTTAGTACGCCACGTAAACCAACTGTTCTGCTCCCCTCCACAATTGGGCGGCTTGAAGTTCTCACCCAGTGAGGTTTCCCCGTGCTGTCGAGCAGGCGATAGTTTGAAGATTTTAAGTCTCCTGAGATAACCTTCGGAAACAGTTCCTGAACCATTGCGAGGTCTTCCGGATAAACTAATGCTGTAAAATGGATGCCAACGAGGTTTTCTGGCTGGTGTCCAAGAATTAATGTAATTACGGGACTGATGTATTTGACTATGCCTGTTGCATCAAGTTCAAAAATTGCATCGTTGATTTCTTCGGTGAGTCGCCGATAATTTTCACGAGAGTCTTTGAGTTTTTTTGTTCGATCCTCAACTAATATCTCCAGGCGATTTTTATGTTGCGCTAATTCCTGAGCGGTTAACTCCAGTCTCTTATATGATTGCAGGAGCTCCGAATGGGAAATGGAAATGCGCCTTGCCACGATATGTAATGCTATGATGAATACAATTCCCATGAGTCCTGCATGGACGAATGTTGCGTCAGGTGCCATCAGAAGAGCAAGTATCAATGGCGTAAGCGTAGGAAGTGTAAAGCAGGCAAACGCCAGCAAAGATGGGGAGAGAGTCAGAATTGCTCCACCGCTCATGCCGCAGATTATCGCGATGAGATAAAATTTATGGATATCCGAAGCAGATGCATACAAAAGGATTGATGCAAGTCCCCAGGTGATTCCCTGGAACGTGATTAAGGCGAGAGTAATAAAATATATCGTCTTGAAATTCAGCGATTGCCTTGTTTTGCCTGTAGACCAAAAAAAGAAAGCGAGGCGGATGCAAGATGCACCAATGATCAGCCACAGCCAGAAATATTGCGGTGATGGGATGGCCAGATACGTAAGAAATGCAATACTCAGGTTAACGGCAATCGCAGTCCTTGTATTCTGGAACAACAGACGTGTTTGCTCCCGCAATAGAACATCATTATCTGGTTCAATACTTGTGCGATTAATTCGTTCGTTCATCTGGGTAAGAGAACCTCTACTTGAGGATTAACGATCGAGCACTTCTTTGTTATTCCACCGGAGAGGTGCCTCTGAAGAGCAACCCGCAATCAAACAGCGGAGGTGTGAACATGCTCTGCACAAAAAATTAAGACATTTTATGCCAAAGGCCATCGACAACGCCGTGGCATTTGCATGCTGTACCGATGAGCAGAGGAGTTTCAGGCAACGATCTGGCACGTTCGAGCAGGTGCCATAAATCTTCCGGGAAAAAGCCTCCTACTCCCGAGTGAAACTGACGGCTTCGGACGATGAGTGGGACGAAGTTGCCAGCAACCATTGTTTCAAGAATACAATATAATGACGGCGGTCGTTTTTTGCCGGTGTATGTACAGATAGAATCCGGTTCGGAGCAGTTCGGCGGACAGATAAAATCGGCATGAGACATAACGACACGACTGGGATTTATCCGAATGGGATGCGGGAAGTGGTAAAGCTGTCCTTCGGGGATCTCGGTTGCGCGGACGATCCTGCTTTCGCTGATGAGTTTTTTCTTCAGCCAGTCAGCAGCCAGGTGAACAGGCAGTGCCGGAATAATTTTGTCGACGGCGGCAGCGGGGGTGAAATGTTCGGTCAGCCATTCAATCCCGTCGGCGTGGACCATCTCTATGTCGTCCGGCAGGTTATGGAGCGGGAGCCTGTCTACCATAACAATTTTTCCGGCAGGCGTATCCTTTTTTAACAGTTCAACGGCCCTTCGGCCAAACTGTCCGCCGCCAATCACCCAGAAGGTTTCATGCCCTGCTGCGGTTGTGTGCTGCTTAAAGGTCATCTGTTTTATTCTACCTTGGTTCTTACCTGGGCTTCGAAAAATTTAACGGAATATGTTAATAATTGCAATTTGAGGATACGCTTGTTTTGCATCTTGTTGTACCTCTCAATTCCTGGTAGCGTGCAACACGTTTTGCCTCACTGAAATTATTAATAACATCGACAATTGAGTAACACAATAAGGAGAATAACTATGACAGCATTTCCTCTCGAGCATGTGGTCGAATCGCAGCAATTTGATCGAGACCTGCTGGAAACAGTTTTCCGGACAGCCGACCAGATGAAGGCGGATCTTTCAGGAAAACGAAGTTTTGCCAAGTGCCTGGACGGCAAAATTATGGCTTCGTTGTTCTATGAATCGTCAACCCGTACCCGTTTTTCTTTTGAAAGCGCTATGCTGCGACTTGGCGGATCGGTGATTACGACGGAAAACGCCCGCGAATTTTCCAGTGCGGCCAAAGGGGAAAGTCTCTCCGACTCCATCAGGATCATGAACGGCTACGCCGATGTGATCGTTATGCGTCACAATGAAGCGGGGAGCGCGGTCCGTGCTGCCGAGGTTTCCACCATTCCTGTAATCAATGCAGGGGATGGTGCCGGTCAGCATCCGACGCAGGCCCTGCTCGATATGTATACCATCGTCGATGCTTTTCAACGATTGGAAAACTTGAAAATTGCCATGGTGGGCGATCTGCGTTATGGACGAACGGTACGCTCCCTGTCCTATCTCCTGACCAAATATGCCAACGTGGAACTTATTTTCGTGTCGCCGCAGGTGTGTAAAATGGAGAAGGACATCAAGGACTATCTGGAAAAAAACAACGTCCCCTGGCGAGAAGAAAGCGACCTCTCCCTCGTCGCTCCCGAAGTCGATTGCATCTATATGACCCGCATCCAGAAAGAACGATTCCATTCTGTTGATGACTATCAGGCTGCCGCAAGCAAGTATATCCTCACTCTGGATTGTGTTAAAACCATGAAAAAAGATGCCATTATCATGCATCCTTTACCACGAGTCGACGAGATCCCCAAGGAAGTCGACAGTGATCCCCGGGCGCGCTATTTTGAGCAGGCGCAGAACGGTCTGTATATCCGCATGGCGCTGCTGTACCTGTTGCTGCAGAAGAACTGAGACTTCGAGTTGTAACGTTATCCGGCATCGTTGCCGCCTTAAGTGTTGCTTGAGTTGCACGCATTGGCAACGATGTCAGCAGTGTGCTTCCGTCTTATTTCAGATTTCCGCCTCTTCTTCGCTGCTGCCAAAACTGAGAACCAAAGTCGCCAGAATAGCTGACATGCCACCCACCGCAATTGAGGAATGGCCTATGTCTTTAATCAGTTGAGGCATGTTTGCCAATACTTCAGGGACGAAATGCACCCCCAGACCGGAACCAAGAGAGATTGCCAGAACCAGCATCTCTTTGCGTCCCAGCGGCTTTGTCGTAATAATGCGAATTCCAGCTGATGCGACCATGGCGAAAAGTATCAGAGTCGCCCCGCCTAAAACCGGTTTGGGGATGATTGAGATAACTGCGCCGAGAATGGGAAATAAGCTGAGCAGGACCAGTATTGCCGCAATGTATTTGCCAACGTGACGCGAGGCCACGCCCGTGAGCTGGATGACGCCGTTGTTCTGGCTGAAAGTAGCCAGTGGAAAGGCGGAAAAAACAGCAGCAATGGCCGAGTTTAAACCATCAGCCAGAAGTCCTCCCGATACCCGCCTGACGTATTTTTCACCCTGAACCGGTTGCCCGGAAAGCATGGAGGTGGCGGTGAGATCGCCAATCGCCTCCACGACAATTAACAGGTAGATAATTGCGACGGTGAACATCTGAGAAAAATCGAATTGGAAGAAACCGAATTTAAAGGGTATGGGCAGAGAAAACAGATGGACGCCTGCCAATTTACCAAAATCGATTATTCCCATGAAAGCAGCCACAATGTACCCTATGACCAGCCCGATGACCACCGAGCCCATACGCAGCAGCGGCTTGTTGGAACGGTTGAGAATAATGATAATGGTCATAACCAGACTGCCCAGGCCAACATTTCTCAGGGAGCCGAAATCAGGCGTTCCTTTAGCAGCGAAACCGCCGCAGAAATCGACCATACCCACCTGGATCAGCGTGAGGCCTATAAGCAGCACGGTCACCCCGCTGACCACCGGGGTAATGACTCTTTGCAGGTAGGGCATTATCAGACTGGCACCCATGGTAAAAAATGATCCCAGGAAGGTGCAGCCGAATACGGTGGCTAATGCTGTCTCAATGGAGCCGCCCCCTTTGATGACACTCATACCGATAACGATAATAGTGCTGATGAAGGTGAAACTGACTCCTTGAATGGAGAGCAGGCCAGATCCTAACGGACCGAAACGGCTGACCTGGATGAAGGTCCCGACGCCGGAGGCAAAAAGCGCCATACTGATCAAAAAACTGCTGTATTCGATGGATAAGCCCAGGACCCCGGAAATGATTATCGCCGGGGTGATAATCCCGACGAACATGGCGAGTAGATGCTGCAGGGCGCCGTATATGGCAGGCAGGGCTGCAGGCTTATCGTCCAGGCCATAGATGAGGTCATACTTGCGCTTGGCAGCATCGGAGCTGCTCTCTTTTCTGGGAGACGGCATGGTTTTACCTCAATAAACGCAAGAATTTAAACGGTGCCAGTTCGCTGACGGCTGCAAACAATATCGCCATATGAACCGCTTCAAGCAGGCTGACAGGTTGCGATGCTCCGCCCTTGAATTCCACCTTTTTCGCTGCGTACTTATGGCTCAATATTGCTTTGAAATTGGCGGTTTCGTAGGTGTAGCCGTCAGGTCCTCTGTCGATTACTGCATGGTGCCGGTCGTTTTTGTACTCCAGCCGGTCGGCAGCGGAGAAGTGGTAGCCGAATTTGGCTGTGGCAAAACTCTCAGCTCGTAAATGAAATTTTGGTTTATCCTGGTATGGCGCGCCACTGGTCGGGCAGAAAGTGGCACAGTTGCCACATTCGTTACAGAAATCACCAAGATTGAGGATTTGGTATTTTTGGCTGATCTGTCTGGTTTCAAGATCGGTAATCCGGACACCGCTGACATCAGGGACGGCCTGCTGGACGCTGAATGATACCGGTTGCATCTGAAATTCCACATTAGCGCGGTTGGGACAGACCGAGACACAGACGCTGCAGATCTCGTCACATTGCAGACACCTGGCGGCTTCCGCTCTGGCCGTGGCTTCATCGAGGGTTTTGATCACCATCTTAAAGCCGAAACGCTCATCGAGACCGATCTCCGGCATGACCGTTCCCGGCTGGCGACGGGCTTTTCTGATACGCAGTTCCTTGGGATTTACCACTTTACCGCGGGGTGCAGTAAATTTGTTCTCGCCAACTGCCCGCTGGAAGATGGATTCGGCCACGTGCTTACCATCGCCGATAGCTTTAATAAGGGTCGAGGCTCCCCGAACCGCATCGCCGCCGGCGAACACATTTTTAATCTGGGTTTCGCGGGTGATGGGGTCGATATGCAACTTTTTGCCTGGGAAAAAATCTGCATTGACCCGCTGGCCGATGGCGGAGATGACACTGTCAACCTCCAGTTCAAATTCCGATCCCTCTATTTTGATGGGACGAGGCCGCCCGCTGGCGTCTTTTTCGCCCAGTTGCATTCTGAAACAGACATTGGATCTGACCTTGCCGTTTTCCACCAGCATGCACTCCGGTGCCGTGAGTTCAATGAAATTGACGTCCTCGTCAAGCATGCCCTGGACTTCTTCGGCAGCCGCGGGCATTTCCTCGCGGGTCCGCCGATAGATAAGACTGACTACGCCATCCGGGCCAACCAGTCTTTTGGCGGTACGGGCTGCGTCCATGGCGGAATTGCCGCCGCCGATTATGACAACCTTCTTGCCGAGGTTGATTTTTTCGCCGCGGCGTACTGCGCTTAAAAAGTCGAGGTTATCCATGACCCCTTCGGCATCTTCTCCGGGAAGGCCTAATTTGACACCCTCCTGTGCGCCGACGGCGACATAGACATAATCGAAATCGTCGACGATTTTTTCAAACACTGCCTGATCGATGACTGTATTATAGTGCAGAGTGACGCCGAGAGACAAAATGGCATCGATATCTTTTTTAATGGACTCGCTGTCCAGGCGGAAGGTGGGAATGGCATCTGCGGCCCAGCCTCCGGCAAAAGGTTTGCTTTCAAAAATCTCCACCGTAAAACCCTGCAGGGCGAGAAAATAGGCGCAGGATAAACCGGATGGCCCCGCGCCGATGATGCCCACCTTCATGCCATTGGTTTTGGCTGGTGTTAATAGTGGTTCATTGCCGGCAGTCTGGACAACGAACCTTTTGATTTCCCTGATGAGCAGCGGGTTGTCATAGTTTATCCGGGTGCACTTGGACTGGCAGAGGTGATCGCAGACCATGCCCTGCACATTAGGAAAGGGGTTGGTTTCAAGAATCACTTTTCGTGCCCTGGCATAGTCGCCATTGGCGGTATAATACAAATAGCTGGGAATATCCTGGCTGGCCGGACAGGTGGCCATGCAGGGAGCCTTGATGCAGTCGAACGGTCCAAGCTGGTTGTCGGTTTTTATATTGTCATAGGGGAAACTTTCCTTTTTGAAGTTTCCATCATCGACCACGGCTGCGGCGTAGGTTTGTAAATTGCTCCACCCGGCCTGGTCCACCGGTTGTTTTGTGCCGCTCCCGGCTACGATGAAGTCGTCAATGCTGCCGGCACCTGCTGCTTTAAAGGCATGATGCAATGTTTCCAGATATTGCGACAGGCGCCCGTATCCGCCAGGTTTTAACAGGTCGGAGCAGGTGGTGATTGGTTTTACATTACAGGCCAGGACGTCGGCGACATTGGTATAACTGGTTCCGGCGGAAAAGGAGATGTCCAGGCTGCCCTGGAAATCATCCTGCAGCCGCCTGGCGAGATTGATGCTGATCGGATGCAGGGCCCGGCCGCTCATATAAACCATCTGTTCTTTATCCGGTAAATTCTGGGCACTATTCTGGGTTTCCAGGGTGTTGGTCAATTTAATATTGAACTCAACGCCCACCTTCTGCGCACTGTTCTGAAGTGATTTAATCAGGGTCACTGCGTCCGGATATTTCAGGTCGTGATCAAAAGCCAGATCCGGAACGACAACTTTGAAGCCCAGCTTGTTATTGAGGATTCTCCTGACCTCGTCTGCCCCGAGCAAGGTTGGATTGAGTTTTATGGTGGTATGGAGCTTGCGTTCTTCGACGAAATAACGGCCGATCTTCTCCACCTCATCCGGCGGGCAGCCGTGCATGGTGGATATGGTGATATTATCCGACATGCAGTTGCCGATACTGAGCTCGCGCACCCGAGGATAAAAAGCTGCTATCTGATCGATTTTGGCAGCTTTTTCGTTGCTGCAGTCAGCCATTTTGTCAAGAAATCTCTGCACAGTAGGGCTGAGGATGCCTTCCAGATTATAGCCGACGCTCATGTTAAAGATAAATCCGGGCTCCCCGGCGGTGCCCCAGCCGAATTTATCCTTTAAAATATGCATGACAATCCAACCATTGAGATATTCATCAAAGGACTGGGCAAGCTTCAGTTCCTGGGACCATTCGCAGTTATAGCCTTCATCGCCCATGTCGATACAGGGCTTGGTCACCTCCAGCTCGTCGAGAACCTGGATGGTCTTGAGTTCCATATACCTCGCGCCGGTCAGCCAGGCGGCAATCAGGTTTTGCGAGAGTTGGGTATGCGGGCCGGCGGCGACGCCCACCGGCGTTTCCAGCAGTTTGCCGTATCGGCGCATCCGGAAGGGGTCGGTGGTTTTGGGGACATAGAACAGTTCCTTTTCGATACCGAAAATCCGCCCTTGTTTTTCATCTTTTAAGATCCATTGCAGCAAGGTCGCAATATCGCATACCCATAATTTATCGCTTGTCATGTTGATCTCCTTGATTGATGCTCGAGCTGACCGCCAGTCCGCGGCCGATATATTGCCCCCATCCTTTGTCCGCCAGAAGTCTTCCGTTCTGGACGACGATTCGGCCCCGGACGATGGTGGTGGTGGGCCATCCGCGAACATGCATGCCCTCGTAAGGGGAGTAATCAACATTCTGGCGGAGGATTTTCGGGGTGATGATTTTTTCTATTTCCGGATCAAAGAGGATCACATCTCCATCTGCTCCCGGGGCGAGGTGTCCCTTGCGGGGGAAAAGTCCCATTAGCCTGGCCGGGGCCGTTGAGACGACTTCCACGAAACGGTGCAGGGAAAGACGGTTTTTCAGTACGCCTTCGGAGAACATGAGGGGAAGCCTGGTTTCCACCCCGGGAATCCCGCCGGGGGCCTTGCTGAAATCGTCCCGGCCGTGGGACAGTTTGTCACCAAAGGTAAACGAGCAATGGTCGGTGGCCACAACCGCGATGCTCCCTTTAGCCAGTCCCTGCCAAAGCGCTGCTGCATCGGCAACCTTTCGCGCCGGCGGGGCCATGATATACTGGAGCCCTCGCTCGGGGTCTTCGTAACAGCCATCGTCTAACAGCAGGTGCTGGGGGCAGACCTCGGCGTATACCGGCAGGCCGCGGTCCTGTGCTTCTTCGACGACGCGCAGCCCGGCTGCAGTCGACAGGTGGACAATGTACACCGGCACCTTTCCCACCGCCTCGGCCAGGCTGATAATTCGGTAAATGGCTTCAGCTTCCGCATAATCGGGACGACTGAGGGCGTGATACTTTGCTGCCCCTTTCTTTTCGGCTTTAAAACGCCTGCAGAGGAAATCTATGATGTCATGGTGTTCGGCATGAAAGGCAGGGAGCAGGCCGGTACTTTTGGCGCGATCCAGGATTGCCAGGATCTGCGAATCCTGCAGACGGCCGCTGTAGGTTAAATAGATTTTGGCGCTGGAGACCCCGTGGGTGATGAGCATCGGAATCTCATCGAGGATCGATGGCGTCACGTGCTGGAAGACGCCGTGGAGGCCAAAGTCAACCACGCAGGCCTCTTCGGCCTGTTGCCGGTAGGACGTAATCTGGTGCAGAAGCGAACAGCCGTCCGGACCAAAAGAGGGATGCTCGACCACGCAGGTGGTGCCGCCAAACGCTGCGGCAGCCGAGCCCTCGTAAAATCCGTCACTGACTTTGAAGCTGCCGACCGTCAGGTTCAGATGGGTATGCGCATCCACGCCACCCGGCATGACATATTGACCGCCAGCATCGATCACCAGAGCACCCGGACGCTCCAGGGCTTCACCTAGAGCGGCAATCGTCCCATCGACAATGAGCAGGTCAGCCTTCAACGTTTTATCGGCGGTGACAATTAAACCATTTTTGATGAGGATATCCTGCATGGCGTTTTAATATTCCGCTAATCTTTTTAAAAACTTCATAAACTCTCCCAGAGTTTTCGCCCCATGGCTCTCGCCTGGCTCAGCACTTCTTTCTCATCCACCGTTAGTATCCGCCTGTCTTCAACGAGCAGTTTTCCCTGGGCGATGACGCTCTCTACATGACGGGTATCGATGCCGAAGACAAAGTGGCCGAGAAAATTATTCTGGGTCAGATCGGTCGGCGGATCGTAGTCGAGGACCACCAGATTATTATCGCCGTCTCCGGTTGTACCGGTCGTCTCGATATACCGATGCACATTGCGAAAGCGATCATAGATGGTGTCAAAGCCGATTCCTTCGGTGGCCTGGCCGGTGAGAAAGGCCGCTTTCGCGCTGCGCAGCATATCGCAGTGCATCCCGTCGGTGCCAAGCATCATCTGGCTTCTGAGATCGCCGTAATGTCCCAGGCCGACGTTGTTGTTCTGGTTGCTTTCAACATTCTGCACAATCCAGACTCCGGATTTTTGCAGCAGCTCACGTTCGTTATCGGAAAGGTGGATACAATGGGCCAGAATCGATTTTTTCAGGTTCAGGTTCAGGGCGCCGGCGTCGTGCAGTCGCTCGACCACCCTTTTGCCGAAGTTGGTCTGGCAATGCTGCTGGTCGGAAAAGTCTTCCGCCACATGGATATGCAGGCCGGTCTGATGTTTTCCGGCAAGAGCGATCGCATCATGGAGCAGTTGGTCACCCACGGTAAAAGAAGCGTGCAGACCCACATGCCCGGCCCGGCCCGAGGCAAGAAAGGCATCTGTCTCAGCCAGTCCCCGTTCTGAGATTTTGTCCCCGTCTCTGTCGGACATCTCGTAGCAGAGCATATGCGAGATGCCGACCCGATCAAATGCCCTGGCGATGGTTTCTAACGAGCCATCGATGGCAAAAGGCGATGCATGGTGGTCGATGACAAAGGTTACCCCGCTTTTGGCGCAGTAGATGGCCGAGGCTAAAGCACTGGCCTCAATCATTTCCAGGTCAAGACGCTTGTCGATATTCCACCAGACATACTCGAGGATTTCAGGGAAACTGGTGGGGATCTTCCTTGGTGCCGGCATGCCTCTGGCAAGGGTGGAATAGATGTGATGATGACCGCAGCCAAATGATTTGGTAACAAATTTCCCCTGGCAGTCGAAAATGCGATCTCCCTCGGCGAGAGTGCCACCAGCCGGAAGGTTCGAGATTTTGCTGACAGTGCCGGTCGGCCCGGATGCAACAGCCAGGCTGGTATGGTGTATCGCCAGGCTCTGCCAGTCTATAAATTGTGCATCTTTAAGATATAAGGTCATGGTCACACCTCACTTGTATTGATTTATCCCCCCGGTTCTCATGCAGCACATGGGAGTCAGGGAGAGCTTGCCGTTATTTCTTCTTGGGTGATGCGAGCGGCAGGTGATAACGACGGATACCGTCAAATTGGTAATAACTATTGGCAATGGCCGCAGCCGCTGGGATGGAACCGATTTCACCCACGCCTTTGGCACCAAACGGACCGGAGTCATCGGGGTATTCGACCCCGATCACTTTAATTTCGGGTATGTCTTTTGCTCTCGGGAGGCCGAGTTTGGCCATTCGATCCGAGGTAAGCTTGCCGTCTTTGAGCGGATAGTTCTCAGTCAGGGCATAACCCATGCCCATGACAACGCCGCCTTCGACCTGTCCTTCGAAGAGAATCGGGTTGATAATCCGGCCGACATCGTGGGCTGCATGGATACTCTGCAATGTACCGGTTTCATCGAGAATTGCCATATGCACGGCATAGCTGTACGAGAAGTGACTGATGATTTCTCCATCCACATCATGACTGGTGGTCCAGTCGACAAAATGGTGGCCAAAGTATTCTTTCCCGACCAGACTGCCAAGAGGCTGGTTGTGCAGATCGGCTTTGAGCTTTTCAGCAACAAGTATGGTTGAATTGCCAAGCAGGGCAGTGCCCCGGCTGGCGGTGGTGGCCCCGCCTCTCGCGCCGCCGCCGGTGGAGGATTTGACATCGATGGCTATTGCATCATCGAGCCCGCAGACTTCCGCCAGTACCTGCCGGGCCACGGTATTGATCCCCTGGCCCATTTCACTCCAGCCATGATAGAGTTCGATCCGGTCGCCAGCGACAATTCTGAGCCGGGTCTCGCTGATTTCTTCGATACCATTACCTATTCCGCAATTCTTGATGGCACAGGCAATCCCAGAATATTCGGCACTGTTGAAGGCATCTTTTACTTCCGTAAGGCATTGACGCAGGCCAACTGCACTTTTCAGGATATGGCCGGTGGTGGTCATCCGGCCGACATCAAGGGCGTTGTCATAGCGAAACTGCCACCGGTCAAAACCGCCCTTAATACACAGTTCGTCGACCATGCTTTCCATGGCAAAATTGGACTGGTTCACGCCAAAGCCGCGAAAAGCGCCGGCGGGAGGATTGTTGGTGTAGTAGGCACTGGCAATGACGTCCACATTGGGAAGATGGTAGGCGGCAGCGGCGTGGGTTCCGGTACGGGCCACAACGGCGCCGCCCATGGAGGCGTACCCGCCGGTGTCGCCCAGTATTCTGGCGCGAAGGGCGGTGAGCATGCCGTTTTCATCACACCCCAGCTTGTAGTGAAGTATCATCTTGTGTCGCTTGGGGTGCATGCGCATCGATTCCGGACGGCTCAAGCGCACTTTGACCGGGCGCTGGAGCAGCATGGCCGCAAGCGAAGCGTGGTGCTGGACCGTGAGATCTTCTTTTCCGCCGAAAGCACCACCCGCTGAGACGAGGACCACATCGACCTGCTCCGCGGCCAGATTTAAAGCTGAGCTGATCTGATCGCGATCTTTAAAGATTGCCTGGCTCTGGGAATAAACAATCAATCCGCCCTGACCATCAGGTTTGGCCAGAGAGGCTTCCGGTTCCAGAAAGGCGTGTTCAACAAAGGGCGTGTAGAACTCGCCCTCGACAACACAGGCCGAGCGGGCAAAGACGTCTTCTACCGCTTCCCCGCGACGGATGACGGTTTCTTTGAGCAGATTGCCGTTCTCATGGATCAGTATCGGCGAGTCTTTTGCCCTGGTGATTTCGGTAAGAGGTTCAAGGATTTCATAGTCCACCTGGATCTGTTCGACGGCCAGGCGGGCAATGTGTTCGGTTTCCGCCACGACACAGGCAAAGACGTCGGCGATGCACCTAGTCGTTTCACCTTCGAGCACCATCATCGGCCAGTCTTTGACGACAAGTCCCTGGTGGCGTTTTCCGGGGATATCGGCGCCGGTAAATACCCGAATCACCCCGGCCATTTGTTCGGCGGCCGACACATCGATGCGCCGGACCACGGCACGGGGATGTTCGCTGAATTTCAGGGCGCCGTGGCACATCCCTTCGAGTTGCATATCGGCGACGTATGGGCCGATGCCGAGAGCCTTTTCGTACGCCTCCACTTTAGGGTAGGAGTAACCGATACCGGTCCGTGTTTCCCAGTCAATCTGCAGGTGGTCGCGCAGGGCTTTGGCCGCAAGCAGGATGCCGTCGATAATTTTCACATAGCCGGTGCACCGGCAGAGGTTAACCTGCAGCGCTTTAATGACCTCGGCACGACTCGGATCGGGGTTGTTTTCCAGCAATATCTTGGTTCTTGCGAGAATACCAGGGGTGCAAAAGCCACACTGTACCGCACCTTTGGCGACAAAGGCACGGGCTAAGGTGCGCCGGACATTTTCCGGGAAACCTTCGATAGTGGTAACCGACTTTCCCGCCACCTTTTTCATGGCCGTGGCGCAGGCGAGAGCTGGTTTACCGGCAAGTTCGACCATGCAGGCACCACAGGCTGCCTGACCTGAACAGCCGTCTTTGACTGAGGTCAGGCCCTGTTCTTCGCGCAGGTAGTGCAAAAGGGACAGCTTCTCATCCCCTGAAAAGGATGTTTCCCGACCATTAAGCGTGAAAGTAATCATGGTATCGTCCTCTTAAAAAAACGGCAGTGGCACTGTAAAACCAGTTTTAAACCACTGCCGGAGCTGCAACCCTATGCTAACCCACTAGCGAATCCGCGCGCTGCCCTTGTGCAACATAGTAGCAAGGGTGTCGGCGGGATGTTTTGCCTTCGCCAGCATGATCATGGCGGCGATGATATAGGGCTTGTAGCTCGCCTGCATATACAGGGGCTTGCGGTAGCGATCAAAGACGCTCGCGGCAACCTCACCCTCATTGCAGCTCACTCCGCTGATGTCTGCCGGCAGGCAGTGCATGTAGAGAGCTTGACTACCATGGATGGTTGCCATCAGCGATTCGGTGCATTCCCAGTCTTTGTGCTGAGCATTCTGGGCCAGGAGTTCTTTTTCAAGGGTCTTGATGCCGTCGAAGTTCCCGTCCCCATAGAGTTGCGTGCGGCTTTCCATGGCGGAAAATGGCGCCCAGCTCTTGGGATAAACGATGTCGGCACCCGCAAATGCCTCTTCCATGGAATTGGATTTGGTAAACTTACCGCCGGTGGCCGCCGCATTTTTCACGGCAATTGCCTCCACTTCCGGCATGACTTCATATCCTTTTGGGTGCGCCAGCGACACTTCCATGCCAAAACGGGTCATCAGTCCGATAACGCCCTGGGGTACCGACAGCGGCTTACCGTAGGACGGACTGTAGGCCCAGGTCATGGCCAGCTTTTTGCCTTTGAGATTTTCCACTCCGCCGAAATGGTTGATCAAATGCAGCATATCCGCCATAGTCTGGGTTGGATGATCGATATCGCACTGCAGGTTGACAAGGGTGGGGCGCTGCTCCAGGACCCCTTCCAGATATCCTTGCTGCACAGCCTTGGAAACCTCGCGCATATAAGCGTTGCCTTTGCCGATATACATATCGTCGCGGATACCGATGACATCGGCCATAAAGGATACCATGTTGGCGGTTTCGCGCACCGTCTCGCCATGGGCCACCTGGGATTTTCCTTCATCGAGGTCCTGCATCGTCAGGCCCAACTGGTTGCAGGCGCTGGCGAAACTGAACCTGGTCCGGGTGGATTGATCGCGAAACAGGGAGATGCCAAGGCCGGAATCAAAAAGACGGGCCGAGATATTTCTCTGCCGCAGCCCGCGCAGAATATCCGCGACCAGAAACGTGGCCTGGATCTGTTGATCGCTTTTTTCCCAGGTAAGCAGGAAGTCGTTTGCGAACATGTCCTGGTAGTTGAGCAGCGCCAGTTGCTGTATAAGGCCTTGTATCTTTGCGTTATCCATTATAGTTTCTCCATTTTGCTGTTAAGTGGAATCGATTGTTTTTGTTTTCGAGTAGGGTCGGCAGACCCTGGGGGCATAGCCTCATTATGGGATGATATGGGTCCCTTTGCCGTTCAGCACCGCCTCTTTTATAAATTGAGGTGCGGTGATAATGACCTCTTTACCGCCGGTTTTAATAAATTTAACTGCAGCTTCTATCTTGGGCAGCATGGATCCCGGGGCAAAATGGTTTTGCTCAATATAGCTCTCCGCCTGGCTGACCGACATGGTGCCGATAAGTTGCTGATTCGGTTTGCCGAAATTGAGGGCAACCTGCTCGACAGCCGTGGAGATGATCAGCAGGTCGGCACCCAGCTGCGCAGCCAGCAGGCTTGAGACGAGGTCTTTATCGATAACCGCGTCCACGCCAATGAGTTCTTCTCCTCTGCGCACTACCGGAATACCGCCGCCACCGGCGGCAACGATGTGGTAGCCATCGCGCAGCAGCGATTCGATAACCGGTTTTTCGACAATTTCATGGGGGTCGGGCGACGGGACGACCCGCCGATATCCCCGGCCTGCATCCTGAACCAGACTCCATTCGGGATACTCCCGGCGGATACCTTCGAGTTGCGCGTCATCGAAAAATTCTCCCACCGGCTTGGCGGGTTTCAGAAAAGCCGGATCGTCTTCATCAACCACTACCTGGGTGACCAGTGTCACACACTGACCAACAAGCTTCCTGGCGGCAAGTTCGTTATTCATCGACTGCTGGATCTGGTAGCCGATGGAACCCTGGGTATCCGCCACGGCGTTGACCAGCGGCACCAGATGGAGGCCGACTGCCCGGCGGGCAACTTCTGACCGGCGCATGATGAAGCCGACCTGGGGACCGTTGCCGTGGGAGATAATGATCTGGTAGCCCTGGTCGATCAAATCGACGACATGGGCTACTGTTTCCCTGATCGCAGCATGTTGATCCTCTACCTTCTGCAGCTCTTTGCTTTTGATTAAAGAGTTGCCACCGATCGCTACAAAAGCAAGTCGAGCTTTCATCAACGACTAGCCCTTGTTGCCGAGGTAAATGAGCGGCAGTGCGGCATAAAAGGCGGCGCAGCGAACCAGGTCTGTCTTCCAGGTCTTTTCGTTGGGGGCGTGGGCCTGGGCTTCTTTTCCCGGGCCAAAACCGACACAGGGAATACCGAGTAACCCCATGATAGAGACGCCGTTGGTTGAAAAGGTCCATTTATCAACGCGAGGTTCCTGATTGAAAAGCCCCTGGTAGGTGTCGACGGTCGCTTTGGTTACTGCATGGTCTTCCGGCAGGACCCATGACGGGAAATAGCATTCCGTGGGATACACCAGGCCGGTGTAGGACGGCCGGTCATAACTGTACATAGAGACCTTTGCGCCTGCCTCCTTTACCGCCGGGAGATCGCGGATCTGCTGCAGGGCGTAAGGACCGTCCTCGCCAACGGTGAGTCTTCTGTCAACGGAAATGGAGCAGCCGTCGGCCACGGCACAGCGGGAAGGGGAGGTGGAGAAAATTTCCGATACGGTAAGCGACCCTTTGCCCAGGAAATCATCGGTAATCAACCGCTGGTGCAATTCTTCCAGTTCGCCTAAGATTTTGCCCATCTTGAAGATGGCATTGACGCCGCGTTCCGGAGCGGAACCGTGGGAGCTGATCCCGGCAACGTCGACTCTTATTTCCATGCGTCCGCGCTGGCCGCGATAGATGCCGCCGTCGGTCGGTTCGGTGGAAACGACAAATTCAGGTTTCAGGCCCATTTCCTTGATAATATATTGCCAGCACAGGCCGTCGCAATCCTCTTCCTGGACCGATCCTACAACAATCAGGGTGTAATCGCCTGTAAGGTCGAGGTCCTTGATGATTTTTCCGGCGT
>JBBRDD010000011.1:0-42522 GCA_038204235.1 Desulfobulbales bacterium | reverse complement strand
AGGGATCGGGTACACAAAAGTGCACCCGCTGTACATCGTTTATCGTCACCAGGTCCGGCTTATACTCATAAATACCTTCAATATCGAGCAGTCCCTCTTCAAACACCTGATCCTGGGTGTAGAGCAGTCGTTCCTCTCTTTACGGATGGGTGGGTGAGATGGCCCAGTCAAAGGCCGGAAAGAATACCAAACCTGTTTTTTTCTTGGCCTGTAACATAATGCCCCTAAGTGGTTAGTATTGATAGACTCGTAAAAAGTCAAAGTTAACCTCAGGGATGGCTAGATAAAAAGCTTGATATACAAGGCGTAGCGTTTTTGGCTGGTTTCCGACTATACAAATAGTATGTCGGGAGCCAGCCAAAAACCTACAACAAAGGAGATCGGGCTTTTTACGACGCCATCATTTTTGCCGGATGAGGCCGGGTTTAACCTGCATCCGCACCCGCATATTTTTGCCGACGGTCTGAAAGCCGCGGACCATGTTGAACTGACTTTCCTCCAGCACCTCGGTTTGCATGTCATTTGGGTTAGCTCCTCGCTGGATGGCCTTTTTGCGCAGCAAATCCTGGGCCATGGCGCGAGCATCGTCCAGACTGAAAGAGTATGGAATTTTCTGGCTGAAGTTTTCGCTGGGCGAGGTGGCTTTTCCCAGGTCGGTATCGGCGAAGAGAATCACTTCACAGGTGGTCCGGGCCAGGGCGCAGCCAATAGCGTTGGCTACATGATGATGGGGGACGACCGCTACCTCACCGGAAAACATGGTCTGAAGTTCGCTTGCAAACTGCGGAGCCGGACCGCCCAGAATGAGTATATGGCTGATCCGGATTTGGCTGCCTTCCCAGAGTTCGTGTACGGTATAGACCGGCTTGCTGTTGATAGTTCTGATCATCTCTTCGGCGGCGTCAAGAATGGTCTGACAGGCTGAAGTGAAAATTCTCTGAGCTGCCTCATCTACGCTTAACCCCAGAGCCTCAGCCACGGGGATCAGGCCGGCCCTGGACTTTGCCGCATCGCCGCCGTCACTGCCGCCTTTGCCCAGCACATAAAAGGCATCTGTCGGAGTTGGTTCTGGACCGCCATAGGCCATAGCCTTGCCGATTCGGTCGGGACCGATGGTCAGTATACCTTCCTGCACGCGGACCACGCTGTCGCCGCCAATACCGATGGAGTGGGTGAGCAGAGCGCGAATCAGGGTTTTGTAGGGAGTAATCTCAATGCCCAGTGGTGCAAGCAGGGGAGCCTTGTCGATCAGCACCGCCATATCGGTGGTCGTTCCGCCGATATCAAGCACCAGGCATGTTCCCTCAGCTGGGGCCGAGGAGATGGCGCCCATGACGCTGGCCGAGGGGCCTGACAGAATAGTCTGGGCCGGGTGGTCTACCGACGACTCGATATTCATGTTACCGCCGTCGGGCCGCAGAATACGGATGGGCACGGTCAACCCTTTTTGGGCCAGCGACTCTTGAACAGCGGTAAAAAATTTCTTATGAATGGGATAGACGGCGCAGTTCAGATAGGTCGTGGCGATGCGCCGGGGAAAATTGAGGCTGCCGGAGAAACAGTGGCCCATAAAGACCCGTTCCACATACGGCTGTAACAGTGCCGCCATCTTTTCCTCTTGCGCCGAGTTGCGTACCGAAAACTTGGACACCACGCCGGCATAGCGAATCCCCCGGCGTTGCAGTTCTTCGCCGACCGATTGCAGCTGTTTGTCGTCAAGGGCCTTTATCTCGCGGCCACGATGGTCCTGCGCGCCATCTACCGTATAATAGAATTCATTGGTCCGAAAATGGCGGGGATCAATACCCGGACCACCTGCTACCACCATGCCGACTTCGGGAAGTTTTTGCTGGGCGACCAGGTTGGTGGCCAGGGTGGTACTGAGAACGGCCCGCTGAATAGATGCCGGGTCGATGCCCTCGATAACGGCGTTGAGGCCGGCAATCAGGGTTTCGAAGAGATTGTCCGGATCAGTGGGAACTTTAGCTTCGCGGATAAGTTTTTTGCCGTCCAGCAGAATCACATCGGTATGGGTGCCGCCTACATCGAGTCCAATGATCATTCCGTTCAACCGAGGTGAAGGTATGGGTAATCGGAACCATTAAAAGGAGGTGCCGCGTCAGTAATAATTCCGTTACCAGATATGGCTCTTAATTAAATTCAACCAATAGAAGTACAAAAGAGCTGCATAGCGGTCAAGTACTATTTATTGGTGATCATCGCGTTATTACCGCCACATTGATAACCGGTATTTTCCCTCTGCTACGGGATGTCGTTGCCCAGTTCCTTCAGATAATGCTCAAATATGCATCGCTTTTGTGATAAAACGTCTGGTGACACCGTGGTTGGGAAAATTCTTGCAAAACCTTGCCTAGCTCGTTATATAAGCGTATTTAAATGTTGTCGAATCGTTCAAGCATTTTAATATCAATCTGATGGCAAACCTTGCGGCCTGCAAAATCGAAGGCTGAATACGGTATAATCGAGTCTTTTATTTTATTGCCCAGCGCATGATCAAACTGACCCGCCTCAATCACTCTGAACTGTATCTTAACCCGGATCTCATCAAAACCCTTGAAGAGACCCCCGATACGATCATTACCCTGCTCAATGACGATCACTATCTGGTGCGGGAACGAGCAGAAGAAGTTATCGATAAAATTGTGGCCTATCGAGTGCGCATTCTGCACCAGTCCAGACAGCAGTAAGCAGGCTCCTCTGCGATCTCTTTTGTTCTATCCCTTGCGTGGCCAAGTGTTCTTGGTCATCGTCCTCTTGCACCGGCAAAGACTTTTGGCATGATTATTTGACGATTTTAACTATAAAGAATCACCTTTGTTAATTTCGGATAAAGATATGCTGATCTGTTAATATGCATAGTATTTTTGGCGATTGTTACATTATCTTAGTTTTCTCTTTTGTTTTTCCTGAATTTCGAGATATGCTTTATTTATACCCTTACAGTCCTTGCCCGTGTTCTCGGCACTCTCCCTCCCTCTAACAGCGTTTTGAGTAGTACTCTATGGATTTAGCGACTATTATTGGCTTGATCTTCGGCCTCGGAGCCGTCATCGGTGGTGCCTCGCTTGAGGGGCTGCATCTGAGTGCCCTCGTGCAGCCAACTGCTGCACTGATCCTTTTTGGCGGCACATTGGGGGCGACTCTTATCAGTTTTCCGATGTCCACATGTATTCAGGCTTTGAAGGACATCAAGAAACTGCTTGTTTCTTCAGGGAAAAACGATGAACTCATCGCCGAAATCTGCACGTATGCAGGCAAGGCTCGCAAAAACGGCATAATTTCCCTTGAGCAGGATGCAGAGAATCATAAAGACCCGTTCATGAAAAAAGCCATTTCCCTCTCTGTGGATGGGGTCGAACCTAAGGATATCAGAGAGTTGATGGAAATCGACCTCGCTTCCGCCGAGGAGCATAGCAAGATGAGCGTCGAGTTTTTTGAGGCGGCTGGCGGTTACGCGCCGACCATTGGTATCATCGGTGCGGTACTTGGTCTCATCCATGTTATGAGCAACCTGGAAGACACCTCCAAGTTGGGCGGAGGAATCGCCGTGGCCTTTGTGGCGACCATTTACGGACTGATAATTGCCAATATTCTCTGTCTGCCGGCCGCGACCAAGATAAAGCACCGCATCAAGGATGAGGTGCTGCAAAAGGAAATGATCATCGCTGGCATCGTCGCCATTCAGAACGGCGAAAATCCGAGGTTTATCGAAGTACGACTGCGGTCCTACCTGGCAGGGGGCGGCAAGGGGCATGCCGCAAGTGTAGAGGACGGGGGCAAGTAAATGGCACGAAAAAAACAACCGGAAAAACCGGCGAATCATGAACGTTGGCTGATTTCCTATGGTGACTTCATCACCCTGCTGTTTGCTGTATTCGTCACCCTGTACGCCATGTCGCAGACCGACAAAAAGAAGGTGGATGAGGTTGCCGCTTCCTACCGCAGCGCCTTTGGGGTCATGTCGGGGGCATCGTCGGGTAAACCGGATATTTTGCAAAAGACCGATTTGATGCCTATCCCGGCAAGTCTGCCGACGATGCCGCATCCTGAAAGATCCAAGACGCAGCAGGATGGCACCCGGAAAATCCAGGCCACTACAAAAGAATTCAAGGAAATTGAGGGAGAGATAGAACAGTTTTTGGCCCGGCAGCATGACCTTGACAAAGTCAATCTGGAAATAACCAGAAAAGGGTTGGTAATCAGCCTGAAAGAGGCGGGTTTTTTCGATTCGGGCAGCGCGACGCTCAAGCCGGAGGCTTCGGGTATTCTCGATAAAATTGCCGAATCACTCGATCCGTACAGCAATGGTATCAGCTTTGAGGGGCATACCGATAATATGCCCATGCGATCGCAGTATTTTCCCTCCAACTGGGAGCTTTCAACTGCCCGGGCCACCAGTCTGGCCCATCTTTTCATCGAAAGACATGGCTTTGTTCCGGGCAAGCTCTCGGTGACCGGATATGGCGAATTCCGGCCGATTGCTGACAATAGCACCGAAAAAGGCAGACAACAGAACCGCAGGGTTGATATTGTGCTCATGAGTGCTGCCAACGACACGGTTGAGGAGCAACCCTGATTTATCGGGGAAATCCCGGCTTATCCTGCCGCTTCTTATTGCAAATTTATCTCACGATTTCTTTTTTTATTAAATTTTTCAGGGAGTAGCATACTAAAGAAGTTTTTGCGATAAAGCATCTTGCGACGCGTTGGTCAGGGAAAAAACTTGCAAAACTTTACTTGACTGGGTAATGCAAGCATAATTTGGTGTTGCCGAAGCAAAGATTTTGTGGATGGGAGACCAATTTTTTATGGCCCCCCTTGGAAAACGATTGTTTATCACCAATCCTCCCCGTCGCTGATACTTTCCAATTGATGCCTCCAGAACACGGCTATAACACGTTTCAGAAGAGATCCGTCCCTGGCGTGAGCTTTTCCTGGCATCGGTCGCTGAGCCATGATTTTGGCTATGGCATTGCCGTGGTGCTGATTATTGGCGGCGCACTTACTCTTTATGCATATGCACCTGGGAATATACCTTCGTCGTCAGCTGGCTGGGGTTTTCTCGGCCCGGCCCTGGCGGCAGTGATTGCCGCCGGCATCCTGAAAATCATTTTGACCGGACGACTATTGACGCCCGGCGAAGTGATCCGGGATTTATTGTTTTCCGGGCTGCTTGGTGCTTCAGCGAGCCAGATGCTGCTCTGGCAGGCACCGCAAAATATTTCCGGACTTTTCCACCTCAGCCCCATTGCCGCGACGGTTTTTTATCTGCTCTATCAGTATGCCAACACCTATTGGCTGATGAGCTCAAGGAAACACCTGGACCCATTCATGGGCACGGCGATCACGGTTATTCCCTTCGTTTTGGGATTGCCGCTTGCCCTGCCGTCGGATCAACTGGCGGTTTTCCTGGGTAACACCGTCAGCGGCGGTTTGCTGTCGGCTTCCTCAGCCTGGCATGCGGGGATCGGCCGGGGGCTGCTGCTGTTGCTGTTCAACGTGATCCTGACCCAGGCATTTGCCCTGACCGCGTCCCGTCGCCTGCTGACCAGTGTGAACGCACATCTCTGCCTGCTGCTTGCTGCTGCTGCGTCGATCATTGCCCCCGGTGTGGCGGATATGGGCTCAGGAAATTTAGCCGCCGGGTTGCCCGGTGCTTTGAAGCCGATTGCCGCCGTTCTTGCCACTTTGCTCTCACAGGGGGCCTTGTGGGCCGAGGTATTTCTGGTGACCGGAATGTTCATGGATGGGATGCACGGACGAGCGCCGACATATGCCATGATGAAAGCGCATGGTGTCAGCGGGATGAAAAAAGGCATGGTTTTCAGCGGCGTTCTGATGACGTTTCTGCAACTCCTCCACATTATCGCCGGGGCAACGGTCGTGCAGACTCTTTACCACACTTTTCCGGTGGTGCTGTTGGCCGCCGTCGGCGCGATGGTGTTTCCGCTCGGCAAAACTATCATCGAAAGCTTTGACGGCAGCCAGTCGTTTTTTCGCCGGGCACTGAGTGCCTCTTTGCAGCCGGTGCTGGCAGCGCGTGGCATATTCGTTGGCATTGCCTGTGCCATTGCCCTCAGCGTAAACATCCCTGGGCTGCCGGTTGCGCAGCGCATCACCTTCGGACTGGCTGCGGGTGCGCTGAGCTATGCCGGTGTCAGTGTGCTGCGCGATCTGATGTACGGCAGGCGAAACTGCGGCGGGCTCAAATCATGGCGCATATATCTGGTGGAAGGCGTTCTGGGCGCGTTTGTCGGTGCGGCGTTCGCGTTCTATTTCGATCTCACGCAAATTCCCGTGGTGTTGGACAAGCTCAAGCTGTACAGCACGTTTGGGTTGCTACCGGTGGCGGATGAATTTTATCCACTGGTCAGCAAGTGGGGGCACATCCAGCTGGGCACCTACGCCGGCGGCGCGAAACTGCTTTTCAACGAAGCATTGAAAGGCGTTATCGGTTGGGGCGTTGCGGCCTGGCTGTTCGCCATCAACCGCTCGTTCCTCACCGCGCTGTTCCAGCGCGACACAGCGCCGATCCGGCGGATGTTTTCCCGCCAGGGCGTTGTTGAACTGACCGAAGGCACGATTCAAGTCCTGCGCTGGGGATTATGGATGGCGCCGATTATTTTCACCTTCCTCAAACAAATGCCCGAGCCGACCTGGTATAATCAGGACGGTGCGTTGCACACCGTTTTCTGCATTTTCCAGGCTGGCACATCGAACCCCGCGGATTTCCAGGCGTGGAGTCTGAAAGTATTTATGTGGGTGCTCGCCTACGATGTCTTTCGTGTTTTGATCTGGATTGATCACATGGGGTTGCGCGTAGCTACACTTGTCAATCTCAGCTTCATCGGCATGGACCGGCTTGACGAACGATTTGCGCGCTTCATCGGCCCGGCTGCGTCGGCAAGCCGGTGTATACCAGAAGGCGTCAAACGCTTCACTACCTGGGCGCCGCTGCTGATCCCGTTTTTTATCCCGCGGGGAAAAGACTGGGACTGGGCATGGTCGCAGTCCGAAGCCATCCAGAAGGCATCCGGCGGAGGACTGGTAGACATTCTGGCACGTTCTTCGGCACTGCAGATGGTGTCGGCGGGATTAGCTGCAGTGCTGGCAGTCGGATTTGCTTCTTGTTGTTTGCGCTTCTGGCGTTCACGTTCCACGACAGGGCAGCTAATCAGTTTCCGGCTGGACAACCACGCATATGGCGTCGAATGGAAATCCAGCGGTGAAATCACCGGCACCCTGTCAAAAAATGGCTTCGACCTCACCCGACGCGCCTATGATGGTCTCGAGCCCGCAGGTCGTGCGTTATTTGTAGTCGAAGTGATGCCAACGGGGCCGGCAAAGTCGTGGCCGGTCATCGGCAATTTCCCGGCGGAGATCGCGCCGGTTGCCGTGGTTGAAGCGGGTGAGTCGAGCCTTGTTCTGAGCCAGACGGAGAGCGAAATCGAGACAGTGGTGCGCATCACCCTGCCGTCGGATTCGGGGGCCGCCGAACTTTGGGAAATTACCGTGACAAATCGAGGTTTGGGTGCACGTGAACTGGGGATCGTGCCGTATCTGGAATGGGTGTTGAACTCCCCCCAGGCCGACCGCAATCACACCCAGTACAACCGACTTTTTCACGAATTACATTACGATGCCGGCTTGAATGCGGTGATAGCGGTGCATCACGACACCAGACACATCGGCTTTCTGGCGGCGGGAACATCACCGGATGGATTTTTGCAGGGGCGCGTCGACTTCATCGGTCGAGCGGGCAGTCTCTGGAGGTCGCGGGTGCTGGAAACGCTCGCGTTTGAAAAACCGATCGACACGGAGCCGTGTCCGAGCTTTGATGCCATCGGCAGTTTGCTGCTGAACGTTTCCCTGGCCGCAGGCGCGTCCGGCACCTTGCGATTATTGATGGGTTGCGTCGAAAATCAGCAGCAGGCAGAGGAATTCATCTCGCTTTATTTGCATAATCAGACTGATCCCAACGTGACGTGCTTTGAGAAGAGCCGGGATGAAGAGGCTCCGGCCAAACCGCATATCGGTCACGGTGAAATTCCACCCGGCACCCCGCAGCCCTATTTTGCCTTCACCGATGGCGGCAATACGTTGCGCGTCAGTACACCGTTTACGCCGCGCCCTTTCGACCACACAATGGCAAACGCGCTCGGCCATGTTCTTTGCGTGACCAATCGCGGGCTGCACAGCTCGGCCAGCCTGAACGCACAGCAGAACCGGCTCACGACGGACTGGGCCGACACGGTGACCAACGAACTGCCGTCGGAAATATTCTACCTCTATGATGTCGATGACCGGCTCTGGCTGTCACCCACGTACCAGCCGCTGCGTGACACCGAAGCCACCTACGAAACCGATTTCGGCGTGGACGGCACAGCGACGTTCTGGATGAAGCGCGGCAAGCTTGCTACGGAACTGACAGTGTTCGTACCGCCCGATGAGCCGGCAGGATTGTATCTGCTCACCATTCGCAATGACGGCGATGCACCAAGAAAAATCCGCATTGCGCCGTATTTCCGCATGACGCTCGCCGACTATCCGGAAAACTCCGGACCGCTGGACATTGCAACGGATGCCGCGAATGGTACTATCTATTTCACCAATCCCCGCAACACCTTTCGCTCAGGTCCGGCGTTCGTGGCAATCTCCGAGACGCCGGAAAGAAGCGAAACACGGCGTGGCTGTTTCCTCGGGCCGAAACGTCTTCCTGCCCATCCGGCAATGGTGGAGAGTGGCGAGCCGTGGCCCGGACCAACTTCTGACCTGAAAGCAATCGCCAGTTTCCTCGTCACACTGGTAATTCCAGCCGGCGCATCCCGCACGATTTCGGTCATGCTCGGTCAGAGCAATACGCGCCACCAGGCGGCTGCGGCGGTGGAGCGATGCCGGACGGTGCAGGCTGTACAAGCGAAGCTGGTAGCCACCCGTGTCTGGTGGCTCGATCTGATGCGGAGCCTGCAGGTTGCAACGAACGACCCACAATTTGACCGCCAGCTGAACTGGCTGAAATACCAGGCGCTGGTAGAACGTCTCTGGGCGCGCAGAGGTTTTTACCAGGCGAGCGGTGCGTTTGGTTTCCGCGACCAGCTGCAGGACGCGGTTAATTTGCTCTGGGTGGACCCGGCCCTGGCGCGGCGGCAGATCTTACTGCACGGGCGGCAGCAGTTCGTGGCCGGCGACGTGCTGCATTGGTTCTTTCTCCAGCAGAATGGCAGTACGGGTCTGGGGGCGCGCACCCATTCTTCCGACAATTTGCTCTGGCTGGGCTGGGCCGCCGCCGACTATGTGCGCCTGACCGGCGACGAGTCCATTCTCGATGAGAAGCTGTCATATCTTGAAGCAGAAACACCGTTGCCGCGATTGCCTCAAGGTCGGCATGGTACAGGGCTGTTCGCCCATGTCTCGCCGCGTGAAGAGACGCTCCTCGACCATGTGCTGCGTGGTGTTGATCTGGTTCTGGAAAAACGTCTCGGTGTGCATGGTCTGCCGCTCATCGGCACGGGGGACTGGAACGACGGGCTGGATGCCATCGGCTCCGAAGGTCGCGGTGAAAGCGTCTGGCTTGGTTTTTTCCTGCATAAAATCCTGGAAGATCTCCTTGAGGTGATCGACAAGCGTAAAGGTGCTGTGCGGCAACAATTGTATCGTAATCGTCTGGACGAATTACGAGCCGCCATCGAAGAGATGTGGCGCGGCGACCGCTATTTGCGGGCGATCCACGATAACGGCACGGAAATCGGAGTCCAGGGCAGCGGTATCTGGGAGATAGACGCGCTGAATGCCGCGTGGGCGGTGATCTCCGGTATTAACCGCAAGCGCGGTCGCATCATGTTCGATACCGCTTTGCGATTACTCGAGCGCGAAGACGTCATCCTGTTGGGCTGGCCGGCCTTGCGTGAGGATTCCCGGCCGTATCTGGGCCGGAGCAGCCATTATCCGGAAGGAGTGCGGGAGAACGGCATGTATTGTCACGGTGTCCAGTGGCTGATTGGTGCCGCGCGCCTGCTCGCCGGGCAGTTTGCGACAGACGGCGACCTTGTAACCGCGCAGTTGTATCGTGACATCACGATCCGCCTGTGGCGGAAAATCGCGCCGCTTTCGCACGTCGCACCTGATAAAATCGAAGTGTACGGCGGTCAGCCGAATAAGCAGGCAGCGGACCTGCTGACCAACTTTGAACCGGGCCGCATGGGATGGAACGGTTACACCGGCGCAGCAGGCTGGATGCTGCGGCAAGCCTGCGAGGGTGTAATTGGTGCGGCGCTGGTCAACAATCGCGTGGTGTTGCCCGCTGACATGAGCTTGCCTCGCGGTGACCTGAAAATTCTGCGTTTGCAGCGGGAGGTACCCTGATTTGCATTGGAAAACTGTTCAACAAGAAGGCCTGAGGCCGAACTGGTCGCATATTGCGATCAGCTTCAAGCGGCATCGAGACACGGTCTGTCGGTCGGTATTGGCCGCGCTGCTGCCGGCAATTTTGCTGGTGCTGCTGGCAGTCTGCCGTACGGCGCAGTGCCAGCCGACACCATTCAATTTTCCGAATGTCAATCCGGCGCACACGCACACCAGGCTGCTGCTCGAGAACGCATTGCTCTATGCCGGCGCCGCCGACGTCATGACCGATCCCACGTCCGGGTATCCCTTTGAAGGCTGGAACCAGGAGCCGAAGCAGGGCCTTTACCTGCGTCAGTTCACCCAATTGACCGCCATCGGCGAGTGGCTGGAGTTGATGGCCAATATCATCGCTGGTTACGCGGACAATCCGTATCTGTCCCGCGTCGAGGCACAGAAGCAGCTGGCGCATAGTACCGACAGTCTGCTGCAGGACCAGCAGGACCCGCGACTGAGTGCTATGGGTTTGCTGGTGAATTTCATCGGCTTTGAAAACTCGCAACGGTTGCCGCCCCTGTCGGAAATCATCGAGAAGCAGCAGTTGGTCGACGCTTTCGGACAGCAAACCGCAGAGGCTCTGTGGCAGGGGATGCGCGAAAAGGGCTGGATTATTCCCCGTCGCGACGGCCGCGAAGCGGATATCAAGCGAAGCGCGCAATACGGACCGAAATATTTCAATGGCCCGCTGGCGCCCTACGCGGACGATGCGACGACGGCACGGGTCATGGCGCTGATGGATAGGCGAGTGGTGCAGATCGTATTTGGCGACAATGCCAATCTCTCGGCATCCGTGGCCAAGGCCATCGGTGCGCTGCTGCGTCCGGAATGTAAGGACGATCCCGCCATTGGGCGGCTGCGGGGACGGCTGGAGTCGTTTCTGGAGAAGCAAAAGCCGGGGTACGAACATTTATTTGACCCAAAAACCGGGACGTTTGTTTTCGGCTGGAACGCCACGCGCGACCGCCTGTTTGGCTGGGAAGACGGCGCAGGTAATTATGTTGTCGGGCATATGAATTATTTGGTGAACGAATTCCGGGGACCACTCCTGTTCGTCACGCTGCGCTATGGCTTTCCAACGGAGGCCGTGGCCAACGCGGGTTTCAAGATAAAGCCGTATCGCATGCAAGCAGGAGATGACATGTATACGCTGGCCACGTGGGAAGGGTCGGCCTTTCAATCATTCGGCCTGACACTGTTTATGCAGGAACTGGAAAATCCGGGCTGGCGGAGAATTTTGGGTGATACGGTGGATATCGAGCTGGATTACGTCGCCCGCAATAAACTGCCCGGTTTCCTGTCCGAAGCCTATAGCGGCCAGGGCGTCGAATACACCGGCCGGATTGGCATCCCGGAGATGGCCATTGCCGAAGAATTGCGTATCACGACTGCGCCGTCGCTTTACCCTCTGGGCGCTGCCAGCCAGATTGCACCGGACAGGATTGAGCGTTTTCTGGGTACAAACTGGTCGGTGATATCACGTCTTTTTACCGAACACGGACCATGGGAAGGTTTCGACACCAAAAGCGGCACCGCTATCACATACCAGACCACCGCCCATACACTCGCTCTTCTTCTCGGAGGTATTGGCTCCGCGCCGGACAACATGCGGCGTTATCTCGAAGGTAAAGGATTGAACGACAAGCTGCTCGCATGGTATGCGCCCGGGAACGCCATGGATTTCCTGGCGCCGGACATGCAAATCGTTTCCTGGACGAGCGATGGCAGCCCGATCAATTTTTCCCGTGACAAGAAATCGTTTCGCATCGAAGGCCGTCCGCTGCAAAATGGCCGGGTCACATTGACGGTGCCGCAGGAAGGCGGCGTCAATGTGTCGGGCGGCGAGCTGCATATCCGGTATCGCGCGAAGGTCCCGCTCGAACATGCGCTTATTACGTTGCAAAAGGTTGCGTCCGGCCCCTATGTGCCGCAGCAATTTGCCAACGAAATATATGTCCGGTTTGGTGCGACGCCGGATAAGGAAAAAGAAATTTCCATTCCACTGCCGGCCACTCCGGGGCTGGCCGGAACCCGGGAGCTGGTCATTGCCTTTGGCAGGGACAACGAACCGACGACGGTTGACGTGACGATTACAGCGTTGAAGTTTGTTCCGTATCAGAAATAAGAGAACGCGTGCGTGAAAAATTCCCGATACATCAGTCGATCAATGCCAAAAGATCCGGTCCGAGGTAAGTACGTTCATTTTCGCCAAGGATTCCAAGCGAGAGACAGATCAATGTCCAGAAATGGACCACACCATAGTTGCCGCCGTAATGATGGCCGATGTCCTCCATCTGGGAATGGCAGTTATGACACGGGGTGAGCACGTAGGCGGCACCGGTTGCAGCGATCTGGTCAAATTTGCGCTTGCCGTAGGTTCGCCGGTGCTCGGTCATACCGGCCTGGAGAAAACCGCCGCCTCCGCCACAGCAGTAGTTGGCGCTGCGATTTGGCTGCATATCGATAAAATTTTCTTCGCCCACCAGGCTCTTTACCACAAAACGCATATCCTCGGCGATGGATTCGCCGTAGGCCTTTCTGACTATCATGCAGGGGTCTTGAACGGTGAAGATAATGTTCTTGGTGTTCCAGTCGGCATTGACCGGCAATTTTCCTTCTCTGATCCATCTGGCATAATAGGTGATCAGGCTTTCCAGTCGGAAATCGGCTTCCATGCCGAAGCGGTTTATTCCATTCCACATGGTATAGTAGCTGTGGCCGCACTCGGTATTCAACCAGACCTTACAGCCTAATTCATTGACAGCATCGACTCTTGTTTTGATGACTTCGTACCAGGCCTCTTCATCGCCTGAAAACATGCAGAAATTCTCTGCCGCCCATCCTTTGGAGGAGTAGGTCCAGTCGGCACCAACCATATCAAATATTTTCCAGAGCGGGACCATCTCATCCGGCTCGTTCATCGGTTCGCGGGAATTCTGGTTGACAAAAAAGTGGGCTCCTTTTTTATCGATCGGAGCCTGCAGGTTTTTAAAGGCAGGCTGTGTTTCCCGGACCTCTTCCAGCACGTCCTCGACAACAAAGACAAAGTCCTCGGGCGGCAGCCCCATGGCGGAAGTCGAATCAGTCGAACGAATGAGCTGACAGGAGCGGACGATGCCCGCCGGTTTTGCTTCCTGCGGCCAGTTACCGCGGGCGAGGAACACCAGCTGGGAAATATCGATATTCATCGGGCAGACATGCTGGCATCGCCGGCATTGGGTGCAGCACCAGACCCATGGCGTGGTCGACAACTCTTCATTCATGCCAAGCATGGCCATGCGGATGAATTTTCTCGGGTCCATGTTTTCGATTCCCGAGGCAGGGCAACCGGACGAACAGAGGCCACAGGTAAGGCAGGATTCAAAGCTTGCACCTTCCGGCAGCAGTTCAATGGCTTTTTCCTTAAAGTTGATGGTGGGTATTTTTTTATCCGACATAATTAATCCTGATGGCGTTGTAAAAAACGCTTCATCCGCTTCGCTAATGAAGCTTTTTGAAGTCTTCGCTTATCTACTTAGCCATCCCTGATTTTAAGTTTTTATGAGATTATCAACTCTTCTTTTTGTCGCTTATACGCGTGCGTGCAAAAGATTTTCGGCGGCCTGTACCGCTTTATAGGCGGTGGCGATGGCTATACCGGCCCCGCTGCGGCCACGAATCCAGTCCTGGTGGGCGAGAATGATGCCTGCGGCAAAGAGCCGTTCGTGATAGGGGGTACCGTTTTTGCAGAGCGGCCGGTAGGATGCATCAATTTCGATTCCGGCTTTATGGATTAAATGTCCCTGGCGGTCAGTATATTTCTCGCGATACCAGTCGGTACGAGATGCAGGTTGATTCACCGGTAAATCCAGTAACGGTTCGGTTATGCCGGTGATATTGGCCTCCAGGCCGCCGCTTAAAAAGCGTCCGGTAGCGAGAATGACCGCCTTGGCATGGATGACGATGGGACCGTAATTGTCTCTGAGATTGAGCTGTGCGCAGTCTGAGCTGAAGCTGAGGGCGGTGATTTTCTGCTGCGGGATAAGGGTGATCCCCTTTTGCGGAAATACCTGCTCAAACATTTCCCGCAGGCGAATGCCCGGCACCGACGGCGGCATGGTCGGGATCTCAAAGATGGTAAGACCAGTCAGTCGTTCAAGCTCGCTTCGGACCAGATCCGGGGTATGCATGCCAAGCAGGGCAGGAAGGCCGACAGTCTTGATCTCGCCTGCCGCGTTAAGCAGGAGCTCGGCGAGCCGCGTTCTTGTTGCGGCAACCTCAAGGGCGCGGGCCATGACTTCCGGGTAGATTTCCCCTTTCTCCATATCCGGAAAAACGATCCGTGCAGCCGTTAGCTGTGGCCATTTGTGCCGGAGATTTGCCACCACCTCACGGGCGCTGAATCCTTTCAGACCGTGAAAATCAATAATCACGCAAGGTTTTTGTGCGGCAAACGCCTGCGGCCCGGCAGCCATAGTGGCCGGTACACAGAGGGTTTTCTTGAGTGTTCCTGCGGGGGTGAGCGCGGTAATATTGGTCTCTTGCGGGCCAGTGTAGGTGATGCCGGACTCGCCAAGAAAAGTGGTAAACTGTCGGAAACCCTCGTGAATATCCTCTGCTGAGATGTGGCTGAGTGGATGGTCGGGGTGCGATTTTTTTAAGCCCTCCAGGCCTGCCCAGGGGTTGTCGACGGCCTCTGAAGATCCTTCAACTGAGCCAAGCAGATCGAGATAGCCGGTGGTATAAGCGACGGCGCCGGTATTGCCGACCTGGGCGATTTTGATCTTTCGGTTCAGGGCAAATATTGATGCTGCACATCCTGCTATGCCCGAGCCGACAACAGCCAGTTCGGTCTCGAAATGGCGGGTTTCTTCTTTCATGAACTTCTCCACAGGGGGTGGGTTATTGCACCGATTTTTTGGTCGTTTTTGTCACTATCAGATCCACGCTAAAAACCTTAAAACAGTAGGGAAAATAACGTTACTCGTCTTCTAAATTGTCGAGGCCAAGAAGTCCGCAATGGAGTGCTTCAGCCAGTTCCATCTGGGCCGCCTGTCGGCCCCAGATAACCGTGCGCATGCCTTTAAAACGTTCGTTGAAAAAATCGCGCATATGGACCAGACCGGTGGTATCGCGATAGTATCCCCGGTCATAGAGATAGGAGGCAATACGAATGCCGCAAAACGAACCCTGGCAAGGTCCTTTGCCGGCCCGGGATCGGAGGGCAATCGCCTCCAGGGTCATCTCTGCTTCGGCCCCCGGAGCGCATTTAACAATTTCATCGATTGCTGATTGCGGAACCATTTCACATTCGCACAGAATCATGTCATCGGCGTTATTGGCTTTATACCAGTATCGGGGCGCAGCCCCCGGTTCGGTCCACTGGCAGGCATCTCCGTCCGGCAGGGCAACGCTGTCGGTTGTACAGGCCTCGGAGTTGCCGAGTCGACGGGCGACGAGATCGGCGGTTTTTTGCGCCATCAGGCGAAAGGTGGTCAGCTTTCCGCCGGTTATGGTGCAAAAATTAGTCAGTCCCTGGGAGGTGTGATCAAGAAGGGCAAAACCGCGGGTTGCTGCACGGCCGTCCTCACCGGGCGAAGATTGCAGCAGGGGTCTGACTCTGGAAAAAGCACGGATATAGCGGGCAGTGGCCAGGGCAGGGATCATTGCTGCACCCTCTATAATATTACGATCGATCTCAGCCACGGTAGGACGGACGGTTTCCAGGTTGTCGGTTTGGACGGAGGTGGTGCCAAGTACCGATACCGTTCCACCCGGAACGAGGATATCGCCGTCGGCCGGCGGCCGCAGCCGGTTGATAACATGGCTGGCCATACGGTCGTGGCTGACCAGCAGGGTGCCTTTTGAATAGAGGAGATTGACATCGGTGCAGCCGGCCTTTTGCGCGATGTTCATGGCCCATGCTCCCCCGGCATTGACATATTGTCTGGCCTGGATATGGAATATGGCCTGGGTGCGATTGTCGCGGCAGACTGCTGCAATAATCTTCCCGTTGTCGATCTTGAAATCAATGATTTCGGTGTGGGGTCGATAAATGCTGTCATTGAGAAGCCGGGCATGCGCTACATTTTCCAGGGCGAGTCTGAAGGGATCCACGGTTGCATCGGGCACTAAATAGGCTTTGACCACTTTTTCCGACAGCAGCGGTTCCATCCTCAGAGCCTCGTTTGGGCCAATTTCTGTACAACTGATGCCAGCCGCGGCACAGAATTGGGGAAATTTTTCGGCAAATGCGAGGTCGTCGCCCTCAACGGCAACAAACAAGCCGCCGGTTTGTTCAACACACTGCGGCGCCAAGCGTTTCAGAATTTCGTTTTCAATCCGGCATTCAATTGCTGAATGAAGGTCGCTCACGACATAACGGCCACCCGAATGCAACAGCCCATGGTTGCCGCCGGAGGCTCCGGCGCACAGGTCGCGTTTATCGATAAGCAGAGTATGCAGCCCGCGCAGGGCAAGATCGCGCATGATTCCTGCGCCGGTGACGCCGCCGCCGATGATAAGGACATCGGTTTCTATGGTGCTGTGACCTTTTATTCCAGGCTGGTCGATGTTAGATTGCGTCATGGTTCTGGGTCCTTGCCGGAGTAGAGGTGTGCCGGTATTTCAGGATCCAGCTATCTGGGAAAAAAGTCTACTGCCTGAAACCGGAATAATTGCCCATGTGTTATAAACCTGTTGGAAATATAGTTCAAGTGAAATTGGGCAAAACTTCAAATGAAAGCAGAACTGTCGAAAAATGAAAATAGCCGTATGCAAACACCTGCTGGCAGGGGGTAAGGACAAATACCATTGTTTGGTAAGCTGCCAGTGGCTGCGACTATTTGGTCAGGGTGCGCCGAACCGCGTCTTGCCAGCCTTTGTATTTGCGCACGCGAATTTCTTCGGCAAGTGCCGGGGAGAAACGTTTGTCGCATTTCCAGGCATCGATGAACCGCTCCGGTGGGGGAAAGATCCCCCTCTGCAGGCCGGCCAGATAGGCGGCGCCAAGGGCAGTGGTTTCGAGTATAATCGGTCGATCGACGGGGGCATTCAGGATATCGGCAAGAAACTGCATGGTGTAATTTGAGGCAACCATGCCGCCATCGACACGCAGAACCGTCTCACCAACATTCTGATAATCACCGCGCATGGCATCGAGCAGGTCGCGGGTCTGGAAACAGACTGATTCCAAAGCCGCCTTGGAGAGTTCGGCTGGGCCGGTAGCTCGGGTGATGCCGAAAATCGCGCCGCGGGCATCGGCGTCCCAGTGGGGGGCACCCAGACCGGTAAAAGCCGGGACCAGATAGACGTCCTGATTGATGTCGGCCTGACGCGCCAGTTTTCCGGTCTCAGAAGCCGACTCGATCAGACCCATGGCATCCCGCATCCATTGCACTGCGGCCCCGGCGACAAAAATTGAGCCTTCCAGGGCGTAGGTGGTTTTACCGCCCAAACGATAGCCGATGGTGGTCAGCAACCTGTTAGTGGATTGAACGGCCTTATCGCCGGTATTGAGGACGACGAAGCAGCCGGTGCCGTAGGTCGATTTAATCATCCCCGGCCGGAAACACGCCTGGCCGACAAGGGCAGCCTGCTGGTCGCCGGCGATGCCGCCGATCGGGATTGGTGTTCCGAAGAGAGCGGGTTCGGTCTGACCGAAATCGGCGGAGCAGTCTTTAACCTCGGGCAGAAGGCATGCAGGAATATCGAGCAGCGCCAGTATCTCCTTATCCCAGCAGTTGTCGTGAATGTTATACAGCATGGTGCGCGAAGCATTGGTGGCATCGGTACTATGCTCTTTCCCGCCGGTCAGGCGCCAGAGCAAAAAAGAATCAACCGTACCAAAGCGGAGTTGGCCCCTGGCGGCTTTTTCCCTGGCCCCGGCAACATGATCGAGGAGCCATTTAATTTTGGTGCCGGAAAAATAGGAGTCAAGCAACAGACCGGTTTTGGCGGTGATCATTGGGTCATGTCCACCTGCCTGCAGTTGGGAACAGTATTCCGATGTCCTTCTGTCCTGCCAGACAATAGCCTTATGAATCGGTTTACCGGTATCTTTATCCCAGATAATGGTGGTTTCGCGCTGGTTGGTAATACCAATTGCGGTAATGTCGGCGGCGGAAAGGCTGGCTTTTTCCAGCGCCTTTCTGCAGGTGCTGAGCACGGTGCTCCAGATTTCTTCCGGGTCATGTTCCACCCAGCCAGATTGTGGGAAAAACTGTTCAAATTCCTTCTGGGCAGAGGCCACTATTTCAAGTTGATCGTTAAAGACAATAGCTCTGCTGGAGGTGGTTCCCTGGTCAATTGCTAGAATGTGTGATATTGCCATAGCCAATTTCCTTCTTTGCCGGCGTCGTACGGTCCCATGCGCCGCATGGGAACCAGCCAATAACCATGCGGCATATGCGATCCAGCATCTTTGCTGGTATGTTGACATAATAAAAAAGCAGGTTGTGACTTGGGCCGGCAACCTGCTTTAAAACTTAGCAGTTATCTCGCCCACGAGTAAGGCGAGATAACTGCTTTTAAATCCTTCTTTTCTCAGCTCTTCTTGGCAGCAGCAGCCCAACTCTTCACCAACTCATCGTAATCGATGGTCATGCCTTTTGGTTTTTCGTTGGCCAGTTTTGGCTTTGGAGCACCTGGCAGGTTCAGCCAGTAAGACGGATCCTGCTTTTTGTTCAGTTTCGGTCCACATTCGCCCTGGATTCCGGACCGTTCAATACGTTCCATTACTTTGTCCTGCTGTTCGGCAAGTGAATCCAATGCCTGCTGTGGGGACTTGCCGCCGGTTACCGCATCGGCTACATTCTGCCACCAGAGTTGGGCAAGTTTTGGGTAATCAGGTACGTTGGTACCGGTCGGGGTCCACTGAACCCGGGCGGGGCTTCGGTAGAATTCCACCAGACCACCAAGTTTTGGCGCCCGCTCGGTAAATGATTTATCCCAGATATCGCTCTCACGGATCGGAGTGAGACCGACGTGGGTTTTCTTCAGACTGACAGTCTTGGAAATAACGAACTGGGCATACAGCCAGGCTGCCTTGCGGCGGTCAACCGGGGTCGACTTCATCAGGGTCCAGGAACCGGCATCCTGATAACCAAGCTTCATGCCTTCCTCCCAATACGGACCGTGCGGCGATGGGGCCATACGCCATTTTGGATTATCGTTCTCATCAACTACAGGAGTGCCTGGCTTGGCCATATCGGCGGTGAAGGCAGTATACCAGAAAATCTGTTGGGCAATGGCGCCCTGGGCAGGAACTGGTCCGGCCTCGGAGAAGGTCATTCCGGCAGCCTCCGGCGGGGCATATTTTTTCAGCCAGTCGATATATTTAGTCAGCGCATACACTGCAGCCGGGCCATTGGTATCACCACCACGGGAGACAGAAGAACCTACAGGACGACAGCCTTCGACCCTGATGCCCCACTCGTCAACCGGCAGACCGTTTGGAATCCCTTTATCGCCGCCACCAGCCATGGAAAACCAGGCATCGGTGAAACGCCAGCCGAGTGAAGGGTCTTTTTTGCCGTAGTCCATATGGCCATACACTCGCTTGCCGTCTATTTCCTTGACTTTATCGGTGAAAAATTCAGCGATATCTTCATAGGCGGACCAGTTGACCGGTACTCCAAGTTCATACCCATAGAGTTCTTTGAACTTTGCTTGCAAATCAGGGCGCTTGAACCAGTCATAACGGAACCAGTAGAGGTTGGCGAATTGCTGATCGGGAATCTGGTAGAGTTTGCCGTCCGGACCGGTGGTGAAGGATTTTCCAATAAAATCATCGACATCAAGCATCGGATCGGTGACTTCTTTTCCTTCACCGCTCATCCAGTCGGAAAGAGGCACCGCCTGCTGATAGCGGAAATGGGTGCCGATCAGGTCGGAGTCGTTGATATACGCGTCATAGATATTCTTGTTGGACTGCATCTGGGTCTGTAGTTTTTCGATAACATCGCCCTCACCGATAAGATCGTGGGTGACGTTGATGCCGGTGATTTCCGTGAAGGCCTTGGCAAGGGTTTTGGATTCATACTCGTGGGTGGTAAGTGTCTCAGATACCACCTTGATATCCATTCCTTTAAACGGTTCAGCTGCTTTAATGAACCATTCCATCTCCTTCATCTGGTCGGCCTGAGAAAGAGTCGAGGGTTGAAATTCACTTCCCACCCATTTTTTTGCCTCATCCATTCCAGCCTGTGCGCCGGCAGTTCCCATTAAGAGAGCGGCCATGGCTGTTGCTGTTACGATCCTTTTAATCATCGATTTTCTCCTCTATTGTTTTGCGATTTTCCTGCCACCACGATGCTTAGTGGCAGAACGAAACAACGGTACAAAGAACTCACTACCCCCCTACTACACCCATTTGAATACGCAGAGTGCGTAAATGCAGGCAATTGCAAAAGCCCACCATAAAGCGAGGTCAGGAAACATTGCCAGCCAGATAATATGAATAAAGGCCGAGCCTAAGAGGGAGACAAAAAGACGGTCTCCTCTCGTCGTTTCAAAGCGAAGGATTCCAACACGTGGGTTACCGCCGGGGCTTTTCATTTCCCAGATGGTCATGGCGACCAGCATGCAGAAAATTATGATAAAAAATGCGGCGGTTGGGGTGGTCCAAGCCATCCATTTCAGGTTCATGGTTTTCATCCTTTGATTGCGGTCGCCCTTGTGGGGGATAAGTTCTGTTACTAAAAACCTTTGTTTATACGGAGATACCATCCCGCCAAAAAGCACTGCGGGATAAGTTCCGTCACGAAATTCTCTCGAAACAGCGCGAGAGAATTTCTACGTCACTAAACACGGCCAAGGGCAAAACCCTTAGCAATATGATTACGAACAAAATAGATCACCAGCGCACCGGGCAGAATAGTTAATACTCCGGCGGCGGCAAGCACGCCCCAGTCGAGGCCAGAGGCGGAGACGGTACGGGTCATAATGGCCGAAATCGGTTTGGCGTGCACCGCCGTAAGCGTCCTGGCCAGGAGCAGTTCCACCCAGGAAAACATAAAACAGAAAAAGGCGGTGACGCCGATCCCGGAGGCAATGTTCGGGATGAAGATTTTTACAAAAAAACGAGGCCAGGAATAGCCGTCAACAAAAGCAGTCTCGTCAATCTCTTTTGGGATGCCGGACATAAAACCCTCAAGGATCCAGACGGCCAATGGCAGGTTAAAGAGACAGTGGGCTAAAGCCACTGCTATATGGGTGTCAAAGAGCCCAATCGACGAGTAGAGTTGAAAAAACGGCAGGGCAAAGACCGCCGGGGGCGCCATACGGTTGGTCAAGAGCCAGAAAAACAGGTGCTTGTCGCCAACAAAAGAATAGCGTGAAAAGGCGTAGGCTGCTGGCAGAGCGAAACAGACCGAGATGACCACGTTAATGGACACGTAGATCATCGAATTAATATAGCCGGAATACCAGGAGGCGTCAGTGAAGATAACCTTGTAGTTGGCAAAGGTCAGGTTTTGCGGCCAAAGAGTGAACATCGACAGAATCTCGTCGTTGGTTTTCAGGCTCATATTGACCAGCCAGTAGATTGGCAGCAGCAGGAAAAAGATATAGATAGCAGGAATAAGCCATTTCCAGCGCATATCAGGCACCTCCGTTTTTGCTTTCTTCCCCGACATTGCTCATCACCGTATAGAAAATCCAGCTGAGGAGGAGAATAATGAGAAAATACACCAGGGACATGGCGGCAGCAGGACCGAGGTCGAACTGGCCAATAGCCATTTTTACCAGATCGATGGACATAAAGGTGGTTGAGTTACCAGGACCGCCGCCGGTGATCACAAAGGGCTCGGTATAGATCATAAAACTATCCATAAAGCGGAGCAGAACGGCAATCAGCAGGACGCCTTGCATTTTCGGTAATTGGATATATCTGAATACCGCAATACGCGAGGCTCCATCGATTTTTGCTGCCTGATAATAGGCATCAGGAATGGAACAAAGGCCCGCATAAGAAAGCAGGACAACCAGGCTGGTCCAATGCCAGACGTCCATGACGATAATCGTAATCCAGGCAGCAATAGGATCCTGGGTATAGTTGTAATCGATGCCCAGGGAGGCAAGGCTGTGCCCAAGCAATCCTATATCAACCCGGCCAAAGATCTGCCAGATGGTGCCAACCACGTTCCAGGGAATAAGAAGCGGGAGGGACATGGAGATGAGACACACCGGAACCCCCCAGCCCTTTCTGGGCATAGCCAAAGCGATGGCTATGCCCAGGGGAATCTCGATAGCTAGAATTATACTGGAAAAAGCAATTTGTCGAAGAAAAGCATCATGGAATCGTTCCGAATGCATCAGGTCTCTGAACCAGTCCAGTCCCACCCAGAAAAATTTGTTGCTGCCGAAGGTGTCCTGGAATGAGTAGTTAACCACGGTCATAAGTGGAATAACGGCACTAAAGGCCACCAGAAGAAAAACCGGCAGGACCATGAACCATGCTTTCTGGTTTACTTGTTTTTGTATCATGGTCGTTCTCCAGCAATGAGATGGTCGTTGATATACAAATTAGTATGGGCGGTATCAAAGACAAGGGAGGCTCTGTCTCCTGTCATAGCAGAAATTTCCGGCATGACGACATGGAATACGCGGTCGTTTAATGCAACCCGGGCAATCTTGTGACGACCTATATCGTCGATCTTGATTATTTTTACCGGCAGTCCTTTTTCCTGTGGTTGAGCAAGACTCAAGTATTCGGGACGGATACCAACTTCGATTTTTGCTGAGGCCGACTGATCTTTGTAGTTACAGTCGAGGGTGATCTCATGGCCTTCGACAAGAATCTTGTTCCCTTGCAGCTTACAGGGGGTGATATTCATACCGGGAGACCCGATAAAATAACCTACAAAAGTGTGTTCCGGTCGTTCAAATAATGCCTCGGGGGTACCAACCTGGACAATCTCGCCCTCGTACATAACGATTACCTCGTCGGCAAAGGTCAATGCTTCGGTCTGGTCGTGGGTGACGTAGATCATGGTGAAGCCGAACTGTTTGTGCAGGTATTTGAGCTGGGAGCGGAGTTCCCATTTCATTTGCGGGTCGATAACAGTGAGTGGTTCGTCAAATAAAATGGCATTGACACTCTGCCGGATCAGGCCCCGGCCAAGAGAAATTTTTTGTTTGGCGTCGGCGGTGAGGTGCTGGGCCTTGGTGTACAGGTCATTTTCCAGGCCAAGCATTTTGGCGAGTTCAATAACCCTCGGCTCGATCTCTGTTTTGGAGCGCCCTCGGTTTTTTAGGGGAAAGGCCAGATTCTGGAACACGGTCATAGTGTCATAGATTACTGGAAACTGAAAGATCTGGGCGATATTGCGATGTTCAGTGGGGAGCCGGGTTACATCTTCGTCGTTGAAAAGTACCTTTCCTTTTGTTGGCGTCAGAAGCCCGGAGATGATATTGAGCAGGGTGGTCTTGCCGCAGCCCGAAGGTCCGAGCAGGGCGTATGCACCCCCGTCACGCCAGGTGAGATTGAGTTTTTTTAGGGCGTAATCATACGGATTGTCCGATGCTCCTGTATAAGAATGAGCAATATCTCTCAAGGTAATGTTGGCCATTAAATTCTCCTTCTATCCCCGTTAAACGGGATAAGTTCCTTCACGAAATGATTTTTTTTTGCAAGAAAACAAGAAAAATCATTTCTAAGTCACTAAACATCGGCAACAGTTTCCGGTGTTACGACCAGGGAGTCGTTTTTGTCGAAAACATAAAATTTACTGGGGTCCATGAACACTTCGATCGTTTCGTGGACATCGAAGTTATGAATGCCGGGTGCCAGGAGTACCCAGCGGATCCCTGCGATATCGATATGTACATAGCTTTCCGAGCCGGTTATCTCCGTTACCGCAACCTTAGCTTTGACAGCAATTGCCATGTCGGATGTGCGGTACAGGTAAAGATGATGGGGCCTGAAGGCGATAGTATAATCGTCATCCGGCAATTGCGGCAACTGCCCCAGAACCGGGATTTCGACATGGCCCTTGAAAAGCATTCTATTGTTGAGTTTGGTCACAGGTAACATGTTTAAAGGCGGATCGGAGAGGGTTTGGGCGGTGATCAGGTTTTGTGGCCGGGAAAAGACCTCAATGGTCGGTCCGAACTGGGTGATCCTGCCTTGGTGCAATGATGCAGTATTACCGCCAAGAAGCAAGGCCTCGGAAGGTTCGGTGGTGGCGTAGACAAAAATCGAGCCGGTGGCCGAGAAAATCCGGGGCAGTTCTTCGCGAAGCTCCTCGCGCAGTTTATAATCGAGATTAGCCAGTGGTTCATCAAGGAGCACTAAATCGGCCTCTTTGATCAGGGCTCGGGCCAGAGCAGTGCGCTGCTGTTGTCCGCCGGAAAGCTCCTGAGGCGAACGCGAAAGCATGTTCTCCAGTTTTAAGAGAGCAGCAACCTTGGCAACCCGCTTCTGGATTTCAGCTCCGGGCACTTTGGCAATGCGCAGGGGCGAGGCAATATTTTCAAATACGCTCAGATTCGGATAGTTGATAAACTGCTGATAGACCATCGCCACATTGCGTTTCTGGACGGCAACGCCGGTGACATCGGCGCCGCCAAAATGAACCGTACCGGAGCTTGGTTGATCCAGCCCGGCCATAAGACGCATCAGCGATGTTTTGCCGGAAAGCGTCGGTCCGAGCAGAATATTCAAGGTCCCTGCTTCAAAGGTGAGGGAAACGTCGGAGATATGGAACTCCCTGCCGACTTTTTTAGATACCTTGCGTAACTCAAGCTGCATTACTTCTCCTCATCGGTTACCGGCGGGGGATGATCTGTCGCCGATACTTTTTTTATGATATAGCTGTCGAGATTTTCAGCCTCTGCCGCAGAGAGAAATAAACCCAGTTTGGTGCGTCGCCACAGCACGTCGCTGGCGCACCTGGCCCATTCCTGTGCGATAAGGTAATCGACTTCAAACCCAAACAGGTCGTGCCCAAACGATATGCCCAGGTCCTTCTGGTCCTGGATCTTATCGGTCATTGCATACGCGCAGGTGCCGTAGGTCCGAAAAAGACGCGTGGCCAGTTTTTGGCTCAGAACCGGACAGCGACTGAGGAGTTCTCGTACCGAAAAATCGAAAGCATCCGGACGGAAATCACCTCCGGGCAAAACGCTTTTTTTGGTCCAGTCAGCACCCATGCCGGGCAGAAATGGGTGAAGCCGGGCCAATACCGATTCGGCCAGTTTTCGATAGGTGGTAATCTTTCCCCCGTAGATAGACAGAAGTGGGGCTTCGTTTTTACCGGTGTCCAGTTTCAGAACATAATCACGGGTTGCCGCTTTAGCTTCGCTCTTCCCGTCATCAAAAAGCGGGCGGACGCCGGAAAAGCTGCTTATCACGTCGTCAGTGGTAATCTCCCGGAGAAAATATTCCGAGGCAGCCTGGCACAAATAGTCGGTCTCTTCCGGGGAGATGGTCACCTCGTCTGGATGGCCATTAAAATCTCGATCGGTGGTGCCGATGAGAGTGAACTCATTTTCGTAAGGGATGGCAAAGATGATCCGGCCATCCTCGTTCTGGAAGATGTAGGCTCGTTCATGATCAAACAGTTTCTTGACGATAATATGACTGCCCTGCACCATGCGAATATGTTCTTTCGTCTCGGTGTGGGAGATATGGTTGAGCAACTCGTCAAGCCAGGGACCGGAAGCATTCACCAGAGATCTGGCCTCAACCTGATATGTTTGGTTGCTTGGTTTATCGAGGAGCTGCAATTGCCAGGTTTTGCCGGTTCTTGTAGCTGACACCATTGGAGATCTGGTGTTGATACTTGCCCCCTTTGCTGCAGCATCCATGGCGTTAAGCACCACCAGGCGGCTGTCCATGACCCAGCAGTCAGAGTATTCAAAACCCATCCTGAAATTTGCTTTAAGAACTTTTCCGGCTGCATCGCTTTTGAGATTGACGCTGGTTGTGCCGGGAAGGATCTTTCTGCCGCCAATATGATCGTACAGGAAGAGGCCGAGACGGATAAGCCATGCCGGTCGCAGCCCTTTATGGTGGGGAAGGATGAAACGCAGCGGCCAGATTATATGCGGGGCTGCATTGAGAAGCACCTCGCGTTCGCGCAAGGCCTCTCTGACCAGCCGAAACTCGTAGTATTCCAGATAGCGGAGACCGCCGTGGATCAGTTTTGTCGAGGCGGAAGAGGTCCCGCCGGCGAGATCGTTCTGTTCACAGAGGAAGACGGAAAGTCCACGTCCTGCTGCGTCACGGGCAATACCGCAGCCATTGATACCGCCTCCTATAATCGCTATGTCATAAACGGGACACTTCATAACAGATATCTGGTTGAAGATTGATTGATCTTCTCAGGTAAGTTTCGTCTTTGGCAATAAATGATTTCGAATGCAATTATAAAACACCCATAACTGAAAAGGAATGTTGAGGCAAGTGCAAATTTGATGTGCACGGACATTTCTGTAAAATGATCGGCCAACAGTCGCAATAATGCATTGGTCAGTCTTTGGCGATGACGACTTCAACGCCATTTTTCGAACAGATTTCCTGCAGTTTTGCCGGAAGTACATCGTTGATAACTATGGTATTGATCTGCGAGATATGATCGATTCTGATTGGTGCGTTTCTTTCGAGTTTCATGGTGTCGGCAACCAAGATGACGTGCCTGGAATTTTTGATAATGGCCTGGGCGACACGTACCTCGCTGAAATCGTAGTCGAGCAGCGAGCCGTCCTCATCTATCGCCGAGACGCCGATGACCGCATAATCGACCTTGAACTGATTGATAAAATCTACCGCCGCGACCCCGACAATTCCCCCATCGGAGCGCCGGACCTGACCGCCGGCAATGATCAGTTCAATGCCAAGGAAATTTTTCATAATTTCGATTGCATTGATATTGTTGGTGATCACCAGCAGGCCTCGATGATTGTGCAGGGCGTGGGCGACCTGTTCGGTCGTCGTGCCGATATTGATGAGCAGGGAACTGTTATCCGGAATTAACGCCGCGGTCGCGCAACCTATGGCTTTTTTCGGACCGGGGGCCAGCAGACGTCTGGCTTCATAACTGACATTTTCAATTCCCGAACCGACGATGGCACCGCCATGGATGCGTTGCAGCAACTGTTTGTCGCAGAGTTCGTTGAGGTCTTTACGGATGGTCTGGGCGGATACCTTAAAGGTGGCGGAAAGTTTTTCGACGTCAACTCTGCCGTTTTCTCTTGCCAGCACAAGGATCCTGTTCTGCCGCTCGGTGAGAATTTCCATGACGCAGTTCCTGCAAGGTTCTGGTTAATCGGTGTGTGGTCGTCGAATAAATGATACTAATCCAAGTTTCGATAATGTCAAAATTTATTTCATACGAAAATTAATGATAGGAGAAAAGGATTGAAACGAATGCCATCGGTTTCCCGGTTAACGGGAAGAGAATGGGGATACATTACAATGCCCCCAGAAAGTGCAAGGTACTTAGCGGAGTAAACATTTATGCTGCGGTCATGGAAAATTTTGCAGTTTTCGAAATATCGCCGCTTGTCTCTCTATCGACGACACATTGGACTTGCACCTTTCTCTATACATGTTAGATGGATGTGTTGTTGAGTGCCTTACTCCTCAAACCCTGTTACTCCTGTTGAATATGCCCTTGCGGAGTATGAGTGGAAAGTATGGGATATAAAATTTTGACTGGTGAATAATGAATCGTTTACAGGCAAATCTTCTGCTGACTCTGGCCGCAGTCATCTGGGGCAGCAGTTTCGTTGTGCAGCAGATCGGAACCGGAGAACTGGGAACCATAACCTTTACCGGAGCCCGCTTTCTTGTTGGTGCTCTGGTTGTGATGCCGTTTGCCATCAAACAGTTTTTGCGGGTCCACCGGCAAGAGCGAAGGTTTCAGTCTGCCGACTGGCAGGGATTGGTTGTAACAGGCTGTGTCCTTTTTACCGCAGCCGTTCTGCAGCAGCATGGTATCCTTCATACGACCGTGACCAATTCGGGATTCCTGACGGCTTTATATGTTCCGCTTGTTCCGATACTGGGCTTTGTCGTTCTGCGTAAAAGAGTACATTTCTCCATCTGGCCGGCCTCAATCTGCTGTTTTATCGGGACCTATATCTTGAGTGGCGCGCAGCAGGTTGCCTTGGTGGCGGGGGATTTATGGGTAATTTCAAGTACAATTTTCTGGGCAACCCATGTCACCATGGTAGGGATTTTCGCGTCCCGAACCCAGGCACCCCTGGTGGTGGCAGTTGTCCAGTTTCTGGTGAGTGGTTGCATCGGCTGCATACTCGGTTTTATCGTTGAATCCCCTAGTCTCGCTCAGATAATAGGCGCCGGTTGGGGCATATGTTATATTGGAATATTTTCCGTGGGTATGGCTTTTACCTTGCAAGTTGTCGGACAGCGTTTCACCCCGGCTGCTGATGCGGCAATTATTCTCAGCTCCGAAACTATTTTTGCCGCCATTGGCGGAATGATTTTTTTAGGCGAGCGATTATCGCCCCTGCAACTTTCCGGAGGGGTTTTGATCCTCGCCAGCATCCTCGCCGTCGAACTGCTGCCGATGACTCGGCTGGGGAAGCCGCGTCCGCTATAGTGTTATGCTGATAAATGGTTAATTTGTTACCTTACTGGGCTCAATGAGCGCCAGAAAACAGATATTGTGTGGGAAAAATCATAAAGGAATTCAGCATGAACGAGAAAAAATTCGATCCCAAAAAACTGCATAAATTGAATAACCCTGCAAGACTTATAGACATCCCTGTAGAATATATTTGGAGTAAAATGAATATAGTGAAGCCGGACGTATTCGTCGATATAGGTGCAGGCACTGGTTTTTTCAGCATTCCTTTTCTAAATTATGTCAAGAACGGCAAAATTATCGCCTGTGACATATCCGACAGTATGATCCAGTGGATGAAAACGAATATATCTCCCCAATATCCCAACATAGTTCCATTGGCAATGACCGAAAGTGCTGTCCCCCTCGAAGATGGAATTGCCGATTTGGTATACATGATAAATTTGCATCATGAGCTGGATAATCCTCAGGCAATCCTGGCAGAATCATTCAGAATATTAAAGGATATTGGTACGATATGCATCGTCGACTGGAAAAAAGAAGAGATGTCGGAGGGACCTCCACAGCACATCAGGTATGTACCGGAACAGGTTAAGGACCAACTGGTGAACACAGATTTTCAAAACATTCATGTTTATACCGAGATGTCGAAACATTTTTTTGTCGTCGCTGAAAAAGGATCCCCCCGGTAAAATCGGCAAGAACAGGAGGATTTCGGCGTATTTCCCGTTTACCGGGGGGTTGAATCCCAACTCAATGACGGAAGAGTTTTTCAAATTCCCCATATCCCTCGTCGGCAAGTTTTTCCACCGGAATAAATTTTAATGCTGCCGAGTTGATACAGTACCTGAGGTCGGTCGGGGGCGGGCCGTCGTTGAAGACATGACCCAGATGCGAATTGGCCTTTTTGGAAAGGACTTCCGTTCGGGTCATGAACCAGGAAGTGTCAGTGTGTTCAACGACATTTTCTTTAACCAGTGGTCGTGAAAAACTTGGCCAGCCGGTCCCTGAGTCAAACTTGTCAAGGGAGCTGAACAGCGGTGCACCGGAAACGATATCGACATAGATTCCTGGTTTCTTGTTATCCCAGTATTCGTTGTTGAAAGCGGGTTCGGTGCCCCCCTGCTGGGTAACCTTATACTGGAGCGGGGTTAACCGGCTCTTTAAATCATTGTTGTTTTCCATCTTCATCGCAACTATTTCTTTGCCCTGCCAGTGTTTTTCCAGAAAGGCATCCCGACCGGAACCATTACGGTAGAAACGGTAACGGAGCGGATTTTTTTTATAGTAATCCTGGTGATACTCTTCGGCCGGCCAAAACTCCGGGGCGGCGGATATTGGCGTCACTAGAGGGTTTTTGAAAATTCCGCTCTTTTCCAGCATGTGTTTTGAGGCCTCGGCCAGTTTTTTTTGGCTGTCGTTATAATAGAAGATACCTGAAGTATAGGCATGGCCCCGGTCGACAAATTGACCTCCTGCATCGGTTGGATCAATCTGGTGCCAGAAAATATCAAGAAGTTTTTCATAGGATATTTTTTTGGGATCATAGATAATCTGTACAACTTCTATATGATTGCCGGCGACGTAATCATGGTAGGTCGGCGATTTCGTTGTCCCGCCGGCATATCCGGAAGTGACCGAGATTACCCCATCCTGCGCCTCGAAGGGCTTTTCCATGCACCAGAAGCATCCCCCGGCAAAAAGAGCCGTCTCTGTTACCTGGGGCTGGTCTTTTGGTTTCTCCTGTTGGTCATTCTTGCTGTTTCCGGCAATAACACTTACTCCGAGCAGTGAGCTGACAAGAATGATAGCTATGCGTAAAAACCTTTTCATATCCTTTCCTCCAAAACTGCGGTTATCGGAAGCTGGGATAGTTTCCGTTCTCTCAATAATAGAGCATCAGTGTAAAACCGGATTAAAGGCAGGGTAAAGATTGTGTAAAGAAGACTTTTTTATTCCATCGGGAGAGTAATCCAGACCGAAGTGGTTCCGGCGGAACTCTCTGCCCCGACTTTACCGCCATGGGCTTCAATTAACTCCTTGGTTATTGACAGGCCTATTCCTGCACCTCCTGCGTCTCTTGACCGGGAACGTTCAGCTCGGAAAAACCGTTCGAATATAAAAGGCAGGTCGGCCTCACCTATGCCCGGTCCGCTGTTGGTGAAGCGAATTTCCACCTTGCCTTGCCGGTCAGAGACAGCAATTGTTACATAGCCCTTGGCCGGGGTGTACTTGAAACTGTTTTCCAGCAGGTTGCGCAGAGCCTGCAGGAGTTTATCCCGATCGGCAACCACGGTCATGCCCTCTTTAAGAGTGGTTGTGACCGATATTTCCTTGTCCTGAAACGACGCACTATAGAGACCGAGTATCTGGCGAACCTCCTCAGCCGGATTGAGCTTTTCCCTGTTCAGGTGTGCTCTGGCTGCATCGGCCCTGGCCAGTTGCTGCAAGCTGTCAACCAGGTGAACCAGTCGCAGATTTTCTTCCTGCAGCATCTTCAAGGTTTTTGGGGATGGCTCGATAACTCCGTCATTAAGTGCTTCCAGGTAGCCGCGCAGGTTGGTGAGCGGCGTTCTGAGTTCATGCGCGACGTCCGCGACCATGTTTTTCCTGAGTTGTTCAATGCCCTCCAGGGAGTCAGCCATACGATTAAAGGCAAGTCCCAGCTGACCCACTTCATCCCGGGTGACCACATCGACGCGGGCATGAAAATCGCCTGCGGCAATGTCTCTGGTGATCCTGTTCATCTGGGATAACGGCCTGAGAACTCGTCGGGTAAGAAAGAAGCTGAGCAGAAAAGCTAGTCCTAGTGCGGCAATACTGGCCCAGATCAGGTAATAGTGAATGGAAGAGAGAAACATCTGGTGGATATCGGTTGGAGATACCTCGTATTTTTTCATGAGGGCCATAAAATAGTTGGCGGCAAGATGGTCTATTGCCAGCCAGATTACCAGGATGATGACCCCGATTACCGGCACGACCGTTATCAGCAGGAGTTTCCAGAGCAGTTTGTTGTTGAATGGGTTCATTGCTCTTCGCACTCGGAAAAGGTGTATCCGAAGCCACGCACCGTGAGAATAAATTTGGGTTTGGCCGGATCTTTCTCTATTTTTTGTCTGAGGTTGCCGATATGGACGTCAATAACCCGGTCAACGACTGTCTCGCCATCCTGATAAAAATGACTGAGCAGCTCCGAGCGGGAAAAAACTCTGCCGGGAGCACGCATCAAAGCGCAAAGGAGCTTGTATTCGGAGCCGGTCAAGTTGACCGGATTATTACCCAGTCGTACCCGGTGTTTCTCTGGCTCCACTACCAGATCGTTGCAGATGAGTAATTCGTTGTGGTCGGGTTGTATCGGTCGGACCCTGCGCAGAATGGCCTTGACTCGTGCCACCAGTTCTCTCGGGCTGAACGGTTTGACCACATAATCGTCGGCGCCAAGAGACAGGCCGGTGACTCGGTCGATTTCTTCTTCCCGGGCAGTCAGCATCAGGATAGGTACATCAGAAAAGGTTCTCAGCTGTCGGCAAACCTCCCAGCCGTCAAGGCGTGGCAACATGATATCGAGCACGACAAATCCGGGTTTATGCAGTCTGGCCAGCCGCAGGGCGGTTTCCCCGTCAGCTACCTTGATGGTTTGAAAACCATCGCGTTCCAGGTATGTCTGAATAAGGTTGGCGGTGTTGGGATCGTCTTCAACAATCAAGATTGGACCGTTACAGTTGTGCTGCATTGTCTTTCCTTGTTGGGAGAATGTTAAAAGGCCCTCAAAAAGGGTATTGTTATATTGGATACAATATCAATGGGAGGCAATATGGCAAGGCGTGTTGTGTCACTGGTTGGGAACCAGCGACACAAATTCTCGTGAACAGCATAAGATGATTAATTGCGAGTCACTCATCCCGCCTAAAAGTGTTGCGGGACTCAGTTTAGTACCCCCTTGAGGGGTGTAGTTCCTTTACGCAAAAAAAGTCGTGTGAACAGCACAAGATTTTTTTTTCTAATTCACTAACAATTCAGTCATAGCATTATAAACATCGCGTAAATAAATAACTCCGACAACCTTGCCGTCACTGCGCGTAACGGGCAGGCGTCTGAGCTGTTCCGTGAGCAGTATGTCGGCACAGCGCAGGAGGGTTTCCTCGGCAGCGATCACTCTGACATCTTCCGTCATAAGTTTGCTGACATTGATTGATTGGATGTCGGCAGTTTTTTCATTGCGAATGGCCTCCCATGATACATGATCATGATCCTCATCAAAGTAAACATGGGAAGGAATAAGGATTCGCAAGATATCAATAGTCGAGACAATGCCTACGAGGTTCATGGCCTCATCAAGTACGACGATACCGTTTACGGATAAGCCATGACCGCGTTTGGTTGATTTCATGACCCTGATCGCTTCGCGCAGGGACATGTCAGGGGTCAGCCAGTTTTTAATCGGTTCCATCAGGTCTTTGACTCGCATCATTTCTCCTTTTGGTTAGTGAACAGATGATTTTACTGGACTGTTTCTTCTTCGATATAATCGAAATTTTAATACATTGTTGCTATTTTACTGGTATCTGTACTGTACCATACAAAAGCCCTGGTGATCAATAAATTATATATAAAAGATAAGTAAAATAAATGTGTGGGTGATTGTGTTCATCCCCTCTTTTCTTTGTCGAGTTCGCTGCGTACGGCAACACCTAATTTTTCCATGGTATAAGGTTTCTGTACATAGTCTCCAGCGCCAAGCTGCAGCAGCTTTTTAACCCGCATCGATTCGGAGAAGCCACTGGTAATAAGCGCTTTCTGTTGGGGGTACAGTTGGATGATTTTTTGATACGTCTCCAGACCGTCGAGCCCTCCAGGCATAATCATATCAAGGATGACGAGATCAGCAGGCTGCTGTTTGATGATTGCCAGAGCCTGCATCCCCCCAATTGCGGTGTGGACGGTATACCCCAGTCTCGTGAGCATATTTTTTGCTATATCGAGCTGTTCCTGGATGTCATCAACAATGAGAATGGTTTCCTTGCCAAGATAGTCGTCCAGCACAATTCTGTCTGGCTGGCTGGTAAGACTCTGGCGAGTTATCGGCAGATAAAACCTGAAAGTAGATCCTTGTCCCTCTCCGCTTTGTATGTCGATGTATCCATTGTGATCCTTGACGGTCGCCCAGATGACGGTCATGCCAAGACCGGTTCCGCTGTAATGCATAGATTTTTTTGTATAAAAAGGCTCGAAAATACGGGTGAGATCTTCCTGGGAGATTCCCACGCCGGTATCTGAGATTGAGGTACAGACATAGTCGCCTGGAGGAATATTCTCATAGCCGGTGAGCATGGTGTCAATGCATACATTGGCCGTCGAAATGACGATTTTACCGCCGGCAGGCATGGCCTCCAGACCATTATGGAGAATATTCATGATTGCCTTGGACAAATGAGCAGCAGATCCCTGGACATTCAGGAGGTTGTCCTGGAGGTCGGTTTCGATGACCGTATCGCGGTGTCTTTCTTTGGCGAGTTCAAATTCGGCCGAATGGAGATATTCGGAGATAATATTATTTAGGTTGCATGTTTCACTGATAGTAATACTTCGCCTGGCGAGGGTGAGCAGATCCTGCACGATAATGGCCGCTTTTTTTCCCGATTTCTGGATAATTTGTATTTTTTTATGCAGGGGATCATTTTCGGGTATCTCAAGCAAAAGAAGGTCGGGGTAACTGACAATACCGCTGAGGATATTATTGAGGTCATGGGCAATTCCGGCGGCGAGTTTGCCGATAACTTCCATTTTCTGCGCCTGAATCAGTTGCTGTTCGAGTCGTTTTCTGTCGTTGATATCCTTGACGATGCCCTGGGTGCCAAGAAAGCGGGGCGCACCGATCTCCTGCGGCTCGTAGATACCTTCGGCAGATAAACTGAAAAATCTTCTTGTTGGGTGGGCCTGGTTTTTTTCTTTGGTGAGAAGGAGACATATTTCCATGTCTGTTGTCGCTCTATCTCCGGTTCGCCTTTCATTCAGACGGTATTGAACCTTGTCGAGATCCTCTGGGGTAACCAACTCAAAAATCGGGCGCCCCATCAGGGATTCCGGGGATCGTAAATATTTTGTAATCGCGGGACTAATAAATGTAATGTTGCCGTCAGCGTCCAGGCGAAAGATAATATCCGGAATGGTTTTCAGGATAGATTGAAGACTCGTCTCGCTGGATTTTAGAAGCAAAGCAGTGTCTCCCGTCTCTGCTTTGGCCAGTTGTTGAAAATAGTAAAATTTAAGTGTGAACAGCAGGCAGGAACTCAGTATCACGGAAATAGTCGGCAGCAAGGGAGAAAAGAGATAGCCGCTGGTCTGGTAGATCATTATTGCGGCAAACCAGCTCAAAGCTCCGCCCAGCAAACAACATATGAGAGCCCAGCATGTCGCGAAATGAGCGATGCATGTGGTAAGGATCAGGCAGAGCAGCAGATTGATGAACATCTCCCAGATAGGGAACAGATTTGTTCTGATGGTATGCAGACCGGAAATAAGCGACTCAAGAGAGAATCTGTGAATGTCCAGAGAACTTCTCGCCGTACCGATCGGGGTTGGATATTCCTGTGTTAATCCAGCTGCCGTCAAACCGACCAGAACAATTTTATCCTTGAAAAGGTTTGGATCAATTTTTCCCGACAAAATTTCGGTTGCCGAATACTGGGTAGATTGTGCATGTCTGACCGGACCCAGAAGGAAATTTCCCTGTTCATCAACCGGGATGTGATAAGCACCCGTTGAAAACTGAGGGACCAGGTAGCTCCTGGACAAAACGCTTTGGATGTCGTGGCGCTGGAACTGCAGCAATACCGCAAGAGCAAAAGATGGGTAGAAGGTATCCTGGTATTCGATGAGGAGCGGCAATCGGCGAAAGATACCGTCGGGGTCAGGAGTTCCGTTGAGAAAACCTGAGCCAGGGGCTGCCTTGGCCAGCACTTCGTAATTGCAGATAATTCCGTTTGCCCGATGGAAATGAACGGGGGAAGTGAGCGATTCGCCATTTCCCCGGCGGGTGAGGGGTATCGGGTGTAGAGAGCATTGTTGTGTGGGAGGGGGGCTGTTATTAAACAGAAAGGTATATCCTAGCACATACGGTCCATTGGTAAGGATATTGGCAAGATATGTGTCGTGATCCAGGATTTCTGAAGGAACAGCCGAAGTGTCTGTATGATATTCTAAATTGTCGGCAAGATTCTCTCGCTGAAGCTTTGGAGAGGTCCTGTCTCTCTCCGCGAAAATGATATCAATACCGATAGCTTTTGCCCGCCCATTGGCAATTTTTTCGAGGAGTTGGCCTAATCGATAGCGCGGCCATGGCCATTGGCCATATTTTTCGACACTCGCTTCGTCAATGGCGACGGTGACGATCTCATGTTTGGATTGAGGCGCTTTGGCAGACGCAAGAATAAGGTCGGTAACTTTGAGATTGACATTCTCAATGAATCTCGGCTGGAAGAGATAGATTCCCGACAGGGAAAAGGTCAGCAGCAGACAGCCGAATAAAAGAATCCGGTGGAGATTCCGACCGTCACTTGACAACAACTTCAACCCTTCTGTTTTTTGGCTCATTAACGTTGTCCGCCGTTTTTACCAGTGGGTTTTCTTCGCCATGAGACGTTGATGTAATAAAGGTCGACGCAACACCTTGCTGCACCAGCAAACGGCGTATGGCTGCGGCTCTTTCACGCGACAGCTGCAGATTATATTGGTTATCGCCTACAGTGTCGGAATGGCCTATGACGCTTATGTGTTGTGATTTCCGGTTGTTAATCGATTCGAGGATTGCCGGTAGTATTTGCCTGGAATCAGCGGTCAGGTCAGTTGATCCTCCCTCGAAATAAAGGATGAAATGAACCGGTTTACTAGGCAGCATCGTCAGAACCCGGGAAAAATCGGCGTTGATTGCTTCTGATGAGAGTATTTTCGGGGCGCTTGGCAGGGACTCACGCCCTTTGACTGTTGTTGCTTCTCTTGCCTGGGTAATGTCTGTTGAACCGACGTCGGTGCTCACGGTAACATGGCCTACCTTGCCGTCGGGGTCAGGGAGCAGGACGACGGTGGTCTTTGCTGCACATCCGGATAAAAGAAGGAGGAGTGCTAAAAAGATCAAGAGCAGAATGTTGTTGCTCCATTGTGCACGAATCATAAGGTGGTCTCCAAGCGGTATTACTTTGACGTTTGTCTGTTTTGCACACCCGGAACAGTTGTGAAATAATTTTCTTGAAAAAAACAACTAAACAACCCGCCAGCTGTTAATGATACATTCGTAAAAACCTAAAATAAATATGAGTTTTTACGATGCTATCACTAATCCCGCCCAAAAGATTTGCGGGATAAGTTCCGTCACGAAATTCTCTCGAAACAGCACGAGAGAATTTCTACGTCACTAATCAACCTTAACCAGAAACTTAGTTCCTCGAACACCCAATGTTGCGTCGGGCGTCTGCAGGACTACATTTTTTGGAGCCAGTTTGGCTATCTGGCCACTGATAAATGAAAAGGTGCCACGGATCATTCTGGTTACAAAAGAAAGTTGCTTCTCCGCCGGGTTAAACAGAAAAATTTCGATGGATATCTCACTGTTGGGACCGAGAGCTACCACGGTATCATCTTCAAAAATCAAACCGACGCTGCTGTTTGGCCCGGTTTGTATAGAGTCGCCCTGGGTTATAAGCATATTGGCAACAACCTTGACGGTCGTCTGCGAACTGGTGATATAGACATCGCCGGAAACGCTTTTAACAAATCCGGCAGAGCCAGGTTGTGCATCGGCATAGCTCGGATAAAAAACAAGGGTAAAAATGCAGATCAGCAAACCATAGATACCTTTCATACGCTTTGACCCTCACCCTGTTTTGTTTGCAAAAACATCACAGAAACTGTCTTTAATGGAAATTGGCCCTCAAATATCGAGATCAAGTAAATAATTCTAACATAATCAGGGCAAAAATGAGAAACAAAAATACTGTGTGCAGGACACCTGTCGATTTGGCGAATAATTGTATGTGTTCATTGGGCCAAAGCAGTGTCGTCCCTGCCCTGGAAACGGGCTGTCCGCATGCTGCAAAGACTGCTTTAGTGCATCGAGGGTAAGGCGTCTATCGGACAAATTACTTGCTTTTTTTCCAGATGTTTTTAAAACAGGAAGTCGCGTAGGTTTCATGGAAAATTAGCTGATTTTAAAAGTGTGTAGGTAGAAATCCGCTCCCCGAATGTGGTAACTTCCTGAAAAAACAATAGAGTTGAACGATGTCGAGGACAGTTCAACCCATAGCGGCCTTACTTAATCATCTCCAGGAGTCAATTATGAGCGTGCATGTCGCGGACCACCCACTCATCAAGCATAAGCTTGGCCTTATGCGTCAACATGATATTTCCACCAAGGATTTCCGCGATCTCTCGTCGGAAGTTGCCCGGCTTTTAACCTATGAAGCGACCAAAGATCTGCAGACCCAGAAGAAAACCATTCAAGGATGGGCGGGAAATGTGGAGGTCGAGGAGCTTAAAGGCAAGAAAATAACGATAGTGCCCATTTTACGGGCAGGTCTTGGCATGATGGATGGCGTCATCGACCTTATTCCTTCTGCCAAGGTCAGTGTCGTAGGGTATTACCGCAATGAGGAAACCCTGGAGCCGGTGGAATACTATGTCAAAACGGCAAACGATATTGAAGAGAGGGTGGCCCTGATCCTTGATCCCATGCTGGCCACCGGCGGCACCCTGATGGCAACTATTGCAACCCTGAAAAAGGCCGGTTGTAAAACGATTAAAGGCCTTTTCCTTGTTGCTGCACCCGAGGGAATAAAGAGGGTAACTGAGGCCCATCCCGATGTGGAGATTTATGTTGCCGCTGTTGATGAACGACTCAACGAAGTTGGCTATATCCTGCCGGGTCTTGGGGATGCCGGGGATAAGATCTTCGGCACCAAGTAGATTTTACTTTTCACGAGTTCGCGAATTTTACTCTTTTTACTAAGGAGATTTTTGTAATGCCCGAAGTTTTACCAGATTCATCCTATCGCTTCCGCCTGTGCGACAGTCTTCTCGGTGCCCAGATGTTGTTTGTCGCCTTTGGAGCTTTAGTCCTGGTCCCCATTTTAACAGGCCTTGACCCGAACGTGGCGCTCTTTACTGCCGGTATCGGCACGCTTGTTTTTCAAGTTATTACCAAAGGCAAGGTGCCTGTCTTTCTCGCCTCGTCTTTTGCCTTTATCGCCCCTATAATTTATGGGGTACAGACCTGGGGAATTCCGGCAACCCTCTGTGGTCTGACTGCAGCCGGAGTACTCTATATATTGATGAGTTTTGCCATTCGATATTTTGGACCCGGGATATTGCATAAATATCTTCCGGCCGTGGTTACCGGGCCGGTTATCATGGTCATCGGCCTGGTGCTGGCACCCGTTGCCGTGCATATGGCCATGGGCCGTACAGGTGATGGTTCAGCATGGCTTGTGCCCGAAAAAACAGCGATGATTGTCTCCGGAGTCTCCCTGGTAACCACTGCGCTTGTTGCCCTGCTTGGCAAAGGCTGGTTGCGGCTGCTGCCTATTTTGTGCGGCATCTGTGCCGGTTATGCAACATCGTTTGTTCTTGATTTCACCGGCTATACCCAGCTGGTGCAGGGTACTTTTGATCCCGCTAGTCTCAAAAACTGGACCGCACCGGCGCTGATCTCCTTTGCGCCGGTTGTCGAGAAAGTCTGGTTTGCCATGCCCGCCTTTGTGTTTCCCGAATGGAAATGGGAGGCCGTCCTGTTTATTGTGCCGGTGGCTATTGCCCCGGCTATTGAGCATTTTGGCGACGTTCTGGCTATAGGTTCGATTACCGGCAAGGATTATGTCGACGATCCGGGAATTCAAAATACTATGCTCGGCGACGGGATTGCCACATCTATTGCCTCAATGCTGGGCGGACCTCCGAACACAACATATTCGGAAGTGAGCGGCGCGGTAGCTCTGACCAAGGCCTATAACCCGGCAATTATGACCTGGGCGGCTCTTACGGCGATTTTTCTTTCTTTTGTCGGTAAAATCGGCGCCTTGCTGGCGACTATTCCTACTCCGGTGATGGGGGGAATTATGATCCTGCTGTTTGGCATGATTACCGTTGTCGGCATCAATACCCTGGTGAAATCCGGTCAGGACCTGATGACTCCCAGAAACCTGATCATCGTTGCAGTTATTCTGGTATGTGGTATCGGCGGAATGAAATTCAGTGCAGGTTCTTTTGCCATCGAAAAAATTGGTCTGGCCGGAGTATTGGGGCTGCTGCTCAACATGATTTTGCCTGCGGAAAGGAAACAGTCATCCTGATGGATGTTTGGTGCTGGATGGTCTCTGTGTCGAAAATTTTAAAAATAAATATTTCATTATATGAAAGGCTCGGTGAAGAGCCAACTGGAGGAAACAATGGATTTTCCTATAAACTTAAGTGAATATGTCGCCCAGAAATATGATCTGCAGCAGACTCGCCTGACAGATGTTCAGCGTAAGGTTCTGCTCAATAATATCCAGATTGTTCGCGACAGCCTGGTATTTTTTACCGCTCTGGCCAATGTCAAAGGGCTCGGCGGACACACCGGCGGGGCTTTTGATATCGTGCCGGAGCTGTTGATTGTCGATGGCTTTATGAAAGGTTCTGATACCATACACCCGGTCTATTTTGATGAAGCGGGGCACCGAGTGGCTATCCAATATATGATGGCGGTATTGAATGGATATCAGAAACCGGAATCTCTCCTGCATTATCGGGAGTATGATAAGGGATATTACGGTCATCCTGAGCGCGATGAGAAAAATGGCATATTTTTCTCATCGGGCAGACTTGGTCATTTATGGAGTTATGTCAACGGAGTTGCCGAAGCTAATCCTCGCAAAACCTTGGTCATGTTCGGCAGCGATGGTTCGCAGATGGAGGGCGACGATGCGGAGGCAGCCCGCTATGCAGTGGCAAGAAACCTGAAGGTGAAAATTCTAGTCGACGACAACAATGTTACTATCGCCGGTCATCCAGGCACCTATATGCAGGGATATGATGTGGCCAAAACATTGCAGGGCCATGGACTTGCAGCCAATGTCGGCGACGGCGAAGACATTGATGCACTGTATGCGCGCATTCAGCAGGCACTGGTTGCCGATGGCCCGGTCGCCCTGATCAATAAACGGCTCATGGCGGTAGGCGTTCCCGGTATTGAGGGATCGCCCAAGGGCCATGATGTCATCGCGGTGAAGCTGGCGGTTGACTATCTCAATGCAAAGGGTCTGACCAAGGCCGTTGAAGTTCTCCAAAATTTTCCAGTTGTTAAAGAGAAGAGTACCTATCTGGGCAGTAGCCCGGAAATGGGCAAAGTTCGCGATGATTTTGGCAAAGTTGTGTGTGAAATACTTGATACCATGGAGAGCACGACCGACAAAGTTCTGGTCGTTGACTCGGATCTCGAGGGTTCCTGCGGCTTGCATCATATCCGTAAAAACCATCCCGAGGTGTACGTGCACGGCGGTATCATGGAACGCAATAATTATTCGGTTGCCGCAGGTTTTGGTTCAGAGGCCGGACGCCAGGGAATTTTCGGCACCTTTGCTGCCTTTCTGGAAATGGTCGTCTCGGAAATTACCATGGCCCGTCTCAACAACGCCAATGTTCTCGCTCATTTTTCCCATTCCGGCATCGACGATATGGCGGATAACACCTGTCATTTCGGCATTAATAACTTCTTTGCCGATAATGCGGTCGCCGAAAACGATCTGACCCGGCTTTATTTTCCGGCAGATGTCCTGCAGCTCCGGGCGATGCTGAAGAAGATATTTCATGATCAGGGTCTGCGGTTTGTTTTTTCCACTCGTTCGGCAACACCCAAGTTGCTGAACGATCAGGGCAAAGAGCTTTTTGGCGATGGCTATAATTTCCAGCCCGGAAAAGACGAGATAATTCGTGAAGGAGAAGACGGTTGCATCGTCAGTTACGGCGAGATGACCTACCGATGTCTCGATGCGGTGCTGCAGCTGAAGGAGCAGGGATTGAACATTGGTTTAATCAATAAACCGACCTTAAATGTTATTGACGAAGAGATGATCGTAAAAGCTGGTCGCAGTCCTTTTGTCCTCGTGGTGGAGAGTCAGAATACCAAGACCGGACTCGGGGTACGTTATGGCACCTGGCTTTTGGAAAGGGGGCTTGCGCCAAAATATTCATGTATGGGAACAAGTAAAGTTGGCCATGGCGGGATAGTCGAGCAGCTGCCGCATCAGGGGCTTGCGGTAGCCGATATTAAAAAGAAAATTCTGGCGATGCGCGGCTAACGTACGACTCACTTAAGACACTAGGGTTACAATAAAAAAGAGGGTGTTCAGTATTCTGAACACCCTCTTTTTTGTATACAATAAAATTCAGAACAGCTATTTAGTACTACTCCGACATATAAATATTCTAACATCTCAAATTCGCAATCAGCAGCTTTGCTATCTGGTGCCTGATATCAGGAAGTGAAGGCATGCTTTCACGGCGTTGTTTTCTCCGCCATCGCTCTGATGAACGTAAAGAACAA